>JAWWCH010000341.1:0-2962 GCA_033720575.1 Marinirhabdus sp. | reverse complement strand
GAAGAGTATGCACCAACACTTGAAAAAATAGAATAATTTAAGAACGCAACGCAGTGCCCAAAGAATCACAAATTTCGTATACATTCTTAGCCGTGGTAGGACTCGCTGCTGGCCTTTACCCTTTAGTGTTCTATTATGACAATAACTTCACCTTAATCAATAGCTGGTCGCATTTTACATATTTTGCAGGCCTCTTTATTGTTTTGCCCATTGTGGCCATGCTTATAGCTGGAGTCTTCGCAAAAAAGTGGTTAGAGAACCGAATGGCGCAGCGGTTATTTTTGTTCGTGAATGGATTTGCGTTCTTGAATTTTCTTCAGCTATGCCTACGCGCAGATATTTCGAAAAAATGGACGTTGATCGTATTGTTAGTGGCAGCTGTTTTCGCTTTTTTTCTGTGGAACCATATAAAAAAGGTTGTGGTGCTTCAATTTGTGCTCGCCGTAATAGCATTGGTGAGCTTTGCACCTCAACTCTTCGATCATCTTACGGCTTCAAACCAATGGAAAACCTTACCCGATGCCATCTCAGAAGTACGCTTCGTAGAGACGCCGAATATCTACGTGATTCAACCTGATGGGTACGTAAACCCGTCAGAATTAGAAAAAGGGTATTACGATATCGACAACTCTAATTTTGAAAATTTTCTCTCTGCGGAAGGCTTTAAGACCTATACCGAATTCAGGAGCAATTACGGTTCAACACTATCTACCAACAGTGCCATATTTGCAATGAAGCATCATTACTATAATGAAGGGCAGAATTTTAGTGAAACCCTCAACGCACGAAATGTGATTGTGGGTGAAAATCCGGTGTTGGATATTTTAAAGGACAATGGCTACACCTCATATTTCATTTCTGAAAAACCCTATTTATTTCTAAATAAACCTACGGTTGGTTATGACTATAGCAATTATACCTCAGCAGAGGTTCCTTTTATCAGTACAGGATTACGAACGCACAAAGAGATTGAGCCTTGGCTCAGAACGTATTTAACCGATAGCGTTGGCACACCAAAATTCATGTTTGTACAAATGCTATTGCCCGGCCACATCAACAATCAGGAAGTGAATTCCGTTGGGGTGGAAGGAGAGCGCCAAAGCTGGATGACAAAGTTGGAAACTGCCAACCAGAAATTAAAGGAAATCATCACAATGATCAAGCAAAACGATCCAAATCCATTGATCGTGGTCATGGCAGACCACGGTGGTTTTGTGGGTATGGAATACACCAATCAGAGCTATTCTAAAATGACCGATCGCGATAAGATCTATTCTGTTTTCAGTTCGATTTTAAGTGTACACTGGCCAGAAGAGCCGCCAAGTTTTGATTCAAAATTGGTGAGTTCTGTAAATGTATTCCGAATTTTGTTCGCGCATTTGTCTAAATCTACGGCCTATTTAGACCATTTAGAACCGGATGAAAGCTATCTTGTGGTCAAAGAAGGTGCAGAAAAAGGGATTTATCAATACATTGCGCCTGACGGTAGCATAACCTTTGAAAAGAAATGAGCCCATTTGTAGTTGAACCATACACCGCAGCACACAAAAATGCCTGGAACCAGTTCGTGAGACAAGCAAAAAATGCTACGTTTTTGTTTGAGCGCGATTTTATGGAATATCATTCCGACCGCTTTCAAGATGCGTCCCTGTTGGTGTATAAGAGTTCGAAACTGGTGGCTGTTCTTCCAGCAAATAGGCGCGAAGGTGTGGTGTACTCGCATCAGGGCTTGTCGTACGGCGGACTCGTATTATCATCTAAAATTAAATTTTCGGATGTATTGGGGGCTTACAAAAGTGTGCTTCAATTTTTAGAAGCGGAAGGCGTTTTAACCCTAAATTTAAAATTGCTTCCAAAAATATATCACAGTCAGCCCGCAGATGAAATCGATTATCTTTTATTTCTTTCGGAAGCAACCCGAACCCGTGTCGATGTATCTGCTACCATAGCAATGAACCATCCCATTAAAATTCAGAGTAACCGGATAGAAGGCGTGAAAAAAGCTGAAAAGCAGGGATTACGTATGGAAGCAACCACCGACTTCTCAAGTTTTTGGAATGATATTCTCATTCCAAATTTGGAGAAACGTCACGGGGCTTCACCGGTACATAGTCTCGATGAAATTACCAGATTGGCAGCAGCTTTTCCAAAGCAGATACAGCAATTTAATGTAATGAAAGACGATAAAATTGTTGCAGGAGCAACGCTTTTCATTACCAAGCAAGTGGCCCACGTACAGTATATTTCAGCCAATGAAGACAAGCAACAGTTGGGTAGTTTAGATTTTCTATTCCATCATCTTATTACCACTACCTTTACCAACAAGAGGTATTTCGACTTTGGTGTTTCCAACGAAAACCAAGGCAAGAACATCAACCAAGGCTTACAATATTGGAAAGAATGTTTCGGCGCACGAAGCATCATTCATGAATTTTATGAGGTGAATACCGCGAACCATACCACACTAGATACTGTATTTATATGATTCCATTTATTGATCTTAAAAAAGTAAATCAGCGGTTCGAGCAGAAATTTGAACTTGAATTTCGTGACTTTTTAGATACAGGACATTACATTTTAGGGAATCAGGTTACCAAGTTCGAGACTAATTTTGCCGAATTTTGTGGTGTACAACACTGCATAGGCGTAGGCAACGGCTTAGATGCCCTTCGGCTTATTTTAGAAGGCTATAAGGTACTCGGAAAGCTCAATAGCGGCGATGAGGTACTGGTTGCTTCAAATACCTATATTGCTACCATTATCGCAATTAAGCAAGCGGGTCTAACGCCTGTTTTGGTGGAAGCGGAAGACCAAACCTATAATTTTGATGTATCCGCATTAAAGAATAAAATATCTTCGGAAACCAAGGCCATCATGCCCGTTCATCTGTACGGATTACTATCCCCAATGGAAGAAATCAACGCTTTGGCAGAGCAACATGGCTTATTGGTTATCGAAGATG
>JAWWCH010000340.1:0-2990 GCA_033720575.1 Marinirhabdus sp. | reverse complement strand
GTTTTTTGTCAACAGCGGTAGTGGTGATCGTTTATAGCTGCTAATCCCCTCAAAGTGTTGCTTCATTTGCTCTGGTTTCATTTTAGTATGTAATTCCACTACTTTTTTGCGGTGGTTTACAGAGGTATATTTGCCATTTTTATATAACACATCAAAATATTTGTCTTGTAAAAGGGCATCAAAACCTATCTCGGTGTTTTCGTTCTTCTGAAGTTGAAAGCGTGTTGTTACCGTATCAATCTTACCAACTGGATTTGGGTAATGGGCTTCTTGTGTAAAATATACACTCTGGCTATTCAGTATTTTTTTTGTTGTTTCTTGGATAAGGTATTGTGGACTTTGGGCATTGGAAGTAATAAGAAATAAGAAAAAAAGAAGCGGTAATGTTTTAAAATTTTTCATCTTAGAATATTCGTTGTTTTATGTGGAATAAGGTTTAAAATGTTATTAGTACGCTTGAATTTGTTGCAACAATTATTTTCGATTAATGTTTTTAGTTTTTTTCTACTGCTTTATCTGCCCCTTTGTTGTTTTGTAGACGAGTACCCTTCCACTGAACCCCTTGAAAATCTATGAGCATATCAAATTGACCGTTATCGTTTTTGATAAATTCGATAGATTCCTCAGAAGTTTTATCGCCAAAAAATACGCGCTCAGATTCTGGGTATATCACTCCATTATTCTTGCCTTTTTGGTAGACGTACAAGCTATCATTTTCAAATTTGATGGTAAGTATTATATGCCCCGCATCGATGAGATCATAGGTGCCCTCATATTGTTTTAGCACTTCGGAAGGAATTTCGGTTGATTTTCGAAGAACAGCCTTGGGCAACACTATAGAATCACCTTTTACGATACGCTGCATATCAGCCACTATTTTTTCAAACGGAATGTCATCGTAATTGGCCAAAAAAATAATACTATAGTCATCGTCAAAGTTTCGTTCCACATACGCTCGTTTACCTCTTGTGCCCCCGGCATGAGAAATACTTCCATCGTGTATTAGGTCTGCATAGGTCTGTTTGTCTAACTGTGACATAAACTTGTTCATATCGTGTGCCGTCGAAAACAGGTTTCCCATTTGCATATCGTCGCTTGGCAATACACACTCGCACACGATGGTTTTATCGTTGCTCCGATAGTGGCCAAAGGCGTACTGTGTTTTTCTGTCTTTTCCTGTAAAAAAGTGACTACCCGTGTTGCGCATGCCTAGCGGCTCAAAGCAGTGTTGGTTGATGTAACTTTCAAAGCTTGTTCCGGTAGCTTCTCCAATGGTATAGTAGATAAGTTGGAAGCCTACGTTTGAATAGCGTTCTTCAGTGCCCGGTTCAAATTCTAATTTCGATGTAGCGGCCAATTCGAGCACGTCTTCGCGTCCCAATTCAATGTAGGGTCTGTCTGATTCCTCAAAAGTTCGAGGCAACCCCGAAGTGTTGCTCATCAATTGTTCAATTGTAATGGTTTTGGCATTGGGAAAGTCGGGCAGATACTTGCTAAGCGTATCTTCTCTTAAAAGTTTGCCTTCGGCCTCAAGGTCTATGATACTGATCTTGGCGAATAGTTTGGCTAGTGATCGCAAATCAAATTGGCTGTTCTTGGTGATAAATAGGGTAGAAGTAGTATCGCTTGACATAGTATATGCCTTATTCAAGATGATCTCATCATTTTTCTTCAGTAGCACCACTCCGTTGAAATCTTCAAGTCCTGTCAACTTGCTAAAGTATACATCGGCAAGTTCCGCCATATGGGCCTCTGGATTTTCACTTTGTGCGATTTGCTTTTCTTGAGTAGTGTTACAACCTAGAAAAAGAAAGGCGAGGAGTATTATCTGGAACTTCATACACGTTGTTTTGGGCAAAGAAAATGCTAATAATCAAATCTCGATTGTAAAAATGTAAACCTAGTTGTGCCGAAGTATAAATTCGGGTAAACTATTGAAATACTGAGTTGGTGTTACTCCGGCCACACGTTTAAAATCATTGATAAAGTGCGCTTGATCGAAATAGCCATACTCATAACATAGGCTCGTTAGTGCTGCTGATTTGTGCTTTGCTTTGTGCTTTATCAAGTTTATAATTCGAACCGAAACGATAAACACTTTAAGGCTATACATGACTTCCGCCGTAAACACTTTGTTGATGTATTGTCTCGATTTACCGAAGTGTTCACTGATCTCACTTACTTTTACGCGTCCTTTTTTTTCGGTAATGTATTCGCAAACCGACTTTACAAAAACCATCGCATTGGTCAGTTCTACGTTTTTGTCTCTCACAAAGTCATCGGCCATTTTGGCCATGTCTTCAACGGCACCATTGTGCAACATTTTGGAATGTATGGACAATAATTCAGGATGATATGTTTCTAGATTCAAAACAACCGAACCATTCACCTCTGAGAAGAAATAGCGGTTCATCCAGGGATGACATTTTATCGTAAAAAACGTAAGGCTTTCCTTGAACGATAATTGATAGGGAAGCGTTGCATTAAGCACCGTAAATACCTTGGATGAAATAGGAACTGTCGTTTGCTCTTCGCCATATGTAAACAGGGCATCTGCCTCCTTGAACACCACAAAATCATTACAGCAGTCATCAACGATGGGCAGATGTTTTGCTTCTCCATTCCAGTCCATTTGAATATAATAGTATTCCTTAATAATGTCTTTCAACGCAGAGTGCGGTTCGGGTGTTTGTATTTCCATTTCCTGGTTTATATAGTTATAATGGCGCTTCCTACTTTTTGAGTTTTTCGATCAATCCTTCCAAAATTTCATCGTTTTCATCCAGTAGGTGGTCCCGTATCATTATATCTGGAATAACACCGTGTTCAGTTTCATCACCGCTGATACGGAGCATTTTGCCTTTTGGGACATTAACGGGTATTCCTGTCTTTGGCAATTCATATTGAAAAATTGAAGCATAAAGATTAGGGTATTCTGCGGTTTCCTCACCCACAATAGTTGCCCACTTGTAATCTTGTATTTGGGCGGC
>JAWWCH010000339.1:0-2995 GCA_033720575.1 Marinirhabdus sp. | reverse complement strand
TGCTGAAGAGTATGCCACCTATTTGAATCGCATCGTAGCATTACACGGAACAGATAAAGACGATATTTTTGAAATTACCCGGATGCCTGATGGTGAGACCAAGGTAGTGATCAAACGTGATATCAAAGATGAAAAAAATACTATCATTCTTGAACGCACCTTCAATAAAGAGGAAACGAAAGAGATTTGGATCTATGGTCTCAATGATGACGATGCATTTACCGTAAAAGGAGAAGGCAACAACTTCATTAAAGTACGTCTTATCGGTGGCTTCGGAAAAGATAAGTTTACCGTTGAAAATCGCCGTGCCCTTAAAGTATATGATTGGGATCATGAAGAGACCGAATTTGATGAAAAGACACCCGCACACCAGTTTACGAGCAAATACGAGACCAATACCTATCATTGGCGTTATTTCAAAGAAAACCACCATGTAATTCTACCAAATATCGGATTTCAGCTGGATGATGGGTTTTTCGTAGGCGCTCGCGATACCTATACAAACAATGGTTTCAACGGAAATCCATTTAGGTATCAACATTCCTTATTGGCTAACTACTACTTCAATTTTCAAGCCGTTGAATTAGAATATGAAGGTGTTTTTGCCAATATCTTCCCACATTGGAATTTAGAAGCAGGTGGATATTTTACGAGCAGCACCTTTGCGAATAATTATTTTGGTTTTGGAAACAACACCTTTTATGATGACGATGCGGTAGATAGAGACTTTAACCGAGCAAGAATGCAGCAAATCAAAGCAGACATCGGTCTGGCGTTCAAAACCTTGAGGTTTAAAGCCCTGTTTGAAAGTTTTGAAGTGGAAGAAAGTCCGAACAGATTGTTCAACCCCTCTACCAACGCTGTTAATCCAGACGTTTTCGAAATGCAGAATTATGCAGGTTTGGAAGCTGGTTTGCGCTACCGCAACCAGAATGCCATAGACTTCCCTACCAAAGCAAGGCATCTAGAAGTAGTTGTGGGCTATAAGAGTAATATTGAAAATTCTGATAATGCATTTGGATATGCTGGCGCTAAGCTCGGTTTTGAAGAAGGGCTAATCCCTTCAGGGAGCCTAGTACTCGGTTCTTCCGCAGGAATTCGACATAATTTTGGTGACTTCGGAACCGACTATTATTTTTATCACGCTCCTTCCATTGGTGGGAACACTGGATTACGCGGATTTAGAAATGAGCGTTTTACAGGAAATACGGCTTTTTATCATACTACCGATTTGAAATTGCGGTTGGCAAGGCTAACCACTTCAGTGATACCAATTACCTTGGGAACTTTCGGCGGTTTTGATTACGGTCGCGTTTGGAGTGATGTTGACACCTCAGACACCATGCACACCTCTTTTGGTGGCGGCGTTTGGTTGAGCGGTTTAAACTCGTTGGCCTTCAAGGCAGGATACTTCGTTTCCGAAGAAACGCAAATGATTCAAGTTGGATTCTTGTTGACCAATTAAAGAAGAAACACAATAGCATTCAGTAGAGGTTTTTCCCATAAGGAAAGACCTCTTTTTTTAGGCGGAAAGCGCAGGAGTTTCAAGATATTCGAATCGCACCAATCCATCATCATCTATCTCGGTTAGGGTAACACGATGTAAGGTATTTACCAGTCCGGGATTCCATGGTGCTTTTACTTTCACGTAGTTTTCGGTAAAGCCGTGAATATAACCTTCCTTGTTTTCGCCTTCAAATAGAATGGTTCGCTCGGTGCCCAACTGACTTTCATAAAAGGCCCGACGCTTCTTGGCCGAGAGACCGCGTAGCATTTTACTCCGCTTGGCTCGTGTTCGTTTTGGAATCACACCTTCCATGGCGGCTGCTTCGGTATTGTCGCGTTCCGAATAGGTGAAAACATGCAAATAGGAAATATCCAATTCGTTCAAAAAATGATAGGTTTCGAGAAACCGCTCTTCGGTCTCACCCGGAAAACCGACGATCACATCAACCCCGATACAGGCGTGCGGCATTACTTCCTTGATTTTCTCAACCCGATCTACATACAACTCTCGCATGTATCTGCGGCGCATCAACTTCAGCAGGTCGTTGCTTCCACTTTGCAGCGGAATATGAAAATGCGGCACAAAAGTTCGAGACTGAGACACAAAATCAATGGTTTCATTTTTCAGCAAATTTGGTTCTATGGAAGAAATTCGGAGTCGCTCCACTCCATCTACGGTATCTAAGGCCTCACAAAGCTCAAAGAAGGTATGCTCGTGCTTTTTGTTTCCGAATTCACCTTTTCCGTAGTCACCAATATTCACTCCCGTTAAAACTATTTCTTTAATATTCTGAGCCGAAATTTCTGCAGCATTATTCAGAACATTTTCTAGAGAATCGCTTCTCGAAATTCCCCGAGCCAAAGGAATGGTACAATACGTACATTTATAGTCACAACCATCTTGTACTTTCAGGAATGCGCGCGTACGATCGCCCACACTGTAGGAACCCACGTAGAAGTCGGCATCTTCAATTTCACAAGAATGAATTTGAGCGTCCCCACTGCGTTCTGGGTTTGCCAGTAAATCGTTGATATACGAAGTGATTTTAAATTTTTCCGTAGCACCCAACACCAGATCCACTCCATCTACATCGGCCAGTTCTTCGGGTTTGAGCTGTGCATAACAACCTACTGCGGCAACAAAAGCATCTGGATTGGTATTCTGTGCTTTCTTGACAATGCTCTTAAAGCGCTTATCCGCATTTTCGGTTACGCTACAGGTATTGACCACATAAATATCTGCTGGCTCAGAAAAATCAACACGCTCGAATCCCTCATCTCCAAAATTTCTGGCGATGGTTGCGGTTTCGCTGAAGTTCAGCTTACAGCCTAAAGTGTAGTATGCTACTTTGTTGGGTCGAGACATAAAAGTTTTTCAAAATGGGTGCAAATTTAAGGAATTTTGGGGAAAGAGGTGCTGAGGGTTGTTGGCTCTGTGAAGCAAGAAGTTGGAAGTTGGGAGTTGGGAGTTGGGAGTTGGAAGTTGGGA
>JAWWCH010000338.1:0-2996 GCA_033720575.1 Marinirhabdus sp. | reverse complement strand
TTGAAGCTTCAGCACTTAAAAAGGCGGTTAAAGAGGAAGTGATGGAAGATCGTGTGCCGTACCTACTCAGTTTTGATGTGCTCATTCAATATTTGGTGACCTTAGCGGTAAGTGATGGCTTCAAACCTGCAGACATTTACCCTGAAATAAAAAGCACTTTTTGTTTTCAAGGAATTACCGAGGAACAGTGGCAATGGTGTCTCAATTTTATCACCTTAGGAAGCCAGAGTTTACAGGCATACGACGAATACCGCCGAGTGACGGTAAATGAGGAAGGTGTTTTTAAGGTGGAAAGCAGGCAGATTGCCATGATGCACCGCTTGTCTATCGGAACCATTGTGAGCGATGCCATGATTCAGGTGAAATATGTTTCTGGCGGATTTATTGGTACCGTAGAAGAGTATTTCGTTGGAAAAATGAAGCCGAGTGACACCTTTGTTTTTGCAGGAAGAACACTAGAATTGGTGCGTCTGCGAAATATGGTGGCCCAAGTGCGCCGTTCGAATAAACGCAGTAAGAATATCGTGAGTTTTATGGGTGGAAGAATGTCACTTTCTTCACAGATGTCTGAAATTCTTCGGAACGAACTACAGGCTGAAGCAGAGCATAAACGAAACACCCCAGAATTACGAGCCCTATCCCACATTTTTGAACGTCAGGAAAAAGAGAGTATCGTTCCCAGAAAAGACGAATTTCTGATTGAAACCTTTAAATCGCGGGAAGGCTACCACCATATTTTTTATCCTTTTGAAGGCAGGTTTGTACATCAGGCCATGGGCGGTGTGCTCGCTTATCGCATCAGTTTATTGTCGCCGATTACCTTTTCGTTGGCCTATAATGACTACGGATTTGAACTGTTGAGCGACCAACCTATGGATGTGCAACAGGTAATCGACAACAATTTATTCAGCACCGATTACTTATCGTCTGATCTGCAAAAAAGTTTGAATGCCACCGAACTGGCACGACGTAAATTTAGGGATGTAGCGGTCATCAGCGGACTCGTTTTCACAGGCTATCCGAGCAAGCAAATCAAGACCAAACATTTGCAAAGCAACTCGCAATTGTTGTTTGATGTATTTCGCGATTACGAACCCGATAATCTCCTGTTTCAGCAAGCCTTTCGGGAAACTTTCGAGCATCAATTGGAAGAAGGCAGATTGATTCAAGCATTAGAGCGAATTGCAACCCAAACCATTGTCTGGAAGCAATGCGAAAAACATACGCCCTTTAGTTTTCCAATCATCACCGACCGACTTCGAGAGAAGCTTTCTTCAGAAAAGCTAAAAGATCGCATCAAGCGAATGACCTTGAAACTGACGCGATAAACTACAGCGCGTTATCCATGATTTCCTGTACCACTTCAGGATTCAATAATGTAGACGTATCCCCTAAATTTGACGTATCCTTTTCAGCAATCTTCCGAAGAATGCGTCGCATGATCTTTCCGCTACGTGTCTTAGGCAAGCCAGACGTGAATTGAATTTTATCCAGCTTAGCGATGGGCCCAACGTGTTCTGTGATGACTTGATTGATTTCTTTCCGGAGATTATCGTGATCGCGTCCTTCACCCGTTTCTTTCAGAATCACATAGCCATATAAGGCACTTCCTTTAACCTCATGTGGAAAACCGACAATGGCACTTTCCGCCACAGCGGGATGTTCATTAATGGCATCTTCAATGGGCGCTGTGCCCAAATTATGGCCCGAAACAATGATAACATCATCTACCCTGCCCGTGATTCGATAATAGCCAGTACTGTCGCGCAAGGCGCCATCACCCGTAAAGTACATGCCCTTAAAGGCTGAAAAATAGGTGTCTCGATATCGGTCATGATTCCCCCAAATGGTTCTCGCCATGGATGGCCATGGAAATTTGACGCACAATTTGCCTTGCACCAAGTTTCCTTTAAGTTCGGTTCCATTTTCATCTACCAACGCAGGTTGAATACCCGGCAACGGCAGCGTAGCATAGGTGGGAATGGTTGGCGTAGAAAACGGAATGGGCGATATCATGATGCCGCCTGTTTCAGTTTGCCACCAGGTATCAACAATGGGGCAGTTTTTCTTTCCAATATTGTCATTATACCAATGCCACGCTTCCTCATTGATAGGTTCACCTACGGTTCCCAATACTTTTAAAGAAGTAAGGTCGTGCTTTTCTACAAAATCTAAGTTTTCTTTTGCTAGGGCTCGTATTGCCGTAGGCGCGGTATAAAATTGGGTAACCTTATGCTTTGCTACAATTTCCCAAAAGCGTCCCCAGTCGGGATAGGTTGGTACGCCTTCATACATAATGGTGGTTGCACCGTTTGCTAATGGTCCGTAGACAATGTAACTATGTCCCGTGATCCATCCAATATCTGCCGTACACCAATACACATCATCTTCTTCGTATTGAAACACATTTTTGAAGGTATACCCACTGTACACCATATAACCTGCGGTGGTATGTACCATGCCCTTGGGTTTTCCAGTACTGCCAGAAGTATATAATATGAACAATGGATCTTCAGCATCCATAATTTCAGGAGTACATTCGGTTGCAGCATCAGCCAATAGTGGCGCCAACCAAATGTCTCGTCCGTCTTTCATGGCGATGTTCGCATTCGTACGCTTCGCCACTAAAACAGAAGCCACTCCGTCACAAGAAGTCAGTGCCTCGTCCACAATTCCTTTCAAATCGATGGTTTTAGCTCCGCGAAACGACCCGTCACTAGTTATGACCATTTTACAATCACAGTCGTTGATGCGCGTGGCCAAAGCTGTGGCAGAAAAGCCCGCAAATACTACCGAATGAATAGCCCCAATGCGCGCACAGGCCAATACAGAAACTGCCAATTCAGGAATCATGGGCAGATAAATACACACTCGGTCGCCCTTTTCAACACCTTGCGATTTCAATACATTGGCAAATCGACAGACCCGTTCGTGCAATTCACGATATGAAATAGCTTCAGCCGCTTCGTTAGGATCATTGGGTTCGAACAAAATAG
>JAWWCH010000337.1:0-3003 GCA_033720575.1 Marinirhabdus sp. | reverse complement strand
TAGGCAAGTATAAATGTGTACATGGGCACTTTCTACCCATAAAATATTTATTGTTAAGCGAAAAAACAGAAGTAAAGTTTATTACATGGATGCGTGATCCAATAGAGAGAATGTTATCCCATTATCATTATTGGAGACGAAGTTATGACCCAAAAAGAGCGATCCCACACCACAAAAAATTCATGGAAGAGAATTGGTCGCTGGAAAGATTTTGTCTTGGCCCCGAGTTTAGGAATATATACAATCAATATTTATGGGGATTCCCATTGAAAAACTTTGAATTTATCGGGATTGTTGAACATTATCAAGAAGATTTCATTATTTTTTCTCGTGAGTTTTTAGGAACAAATCTTCCATCATTCCAAATGAATGTGTCGGGAGCAATAGGAAAAAAACATCCAATTGATGAACAACTTCGAAAAAAAATTGAACAGCATCATATTGAAGATATTAAATTATACAAAGAATGCTTGCGAATAAGACAAAATAGAATATAGTAATTACAAATAATGACAAATCTGACACAATTTCTTTTTCCTTACAAACTAAATTGGCGGGATAAGCTCCCAATAGAATAATCGAGTAAAAATGCCACAGCCAAAAGTATCAATCATCATTGTTTCATGGAATAGCGCTAGATATTTGCCAAGCTGTTTAAAAAACCTTTCTGTACAAACATTTAAAAATTTTGAAATCATCATTGTGGATAATGGGTCAAAAGATAACTGTGCTAAAGGGCTGGAAGACATCTATCCGAATCTAGATTTGAAAGTAAAGCATTTGCCTTCAAACCTTGGCTTTGCTACCGCTAATAATATTGGTGCACGTCTTGCAAAGGGGCACTGGCTTGCTTTACTTAACGCCGACGCGTTTCCTGAACCCGACTGGCTCGACAAACTACTCCAAGCGGTAAAAAATTATCCTCAATTTTCTTGCTTCTCATCTCGTCAAATTCAAGCGAATAATCCAAATTTCCTTGACGGTGCAGGGGATGCTTATCATGTCAGCGGAATGGCATGGCGAATTGGAATTGGGTACCCATCAGAGCAATATGGGCGTAAATTTGAGGAAATTTTCAGTCCATGCGCGGCGGCCGCAATGTATTCGCGCGAAGCTTTTTTGGAAGTAGGCGGGTTCGATGAAGATTACTTTAGCTACTTTGAAGATGTTGATCTTGGTTTTAGGTTGCAACTAAAAGAAAACCGTTGTCTTTATGTTCCTAGCGCTACAGTTTGTCATGTTGGATCTGCTACTTTTGGAGAACGCAGCGATTTCGCCTTTTACCATGCTCACCGTAATTTGATCTGGACCTTTGTGAAAAATATGCCGTCTGCATTGCTGTGGCGATACCTTCCTTCTCATATTGTGGCAAACTTAATATACATTGTTTATTATATGTTTCGTGGCCGTGGAAAAATATTATGGAAAGCAAAGAAAGATGCCATTCGTGGTCTATCTAAAGCAATTCAGAAACGTCGTAAAATTCAAGCACAAAGGAAAATCACTGACCGGGAATTGTTAAAGGTGATGAAGCGCGGCTGGCTTCAACCATATTTGTTGGGATATCGTCTACGCCGTATATTAAATGCCAAATCTCAAAAAGCTTAGAAATGCGCATACTCGCTCTCACCCGCTATGAACGTCTTGGCTCAAGTAGCCGCGTACGCTTTTATCAATACCTTCCTTATATAAAATCTCATGGCATAGAAATTGTTAACGCTTCATTTTTTACAGATAAATATATCCACGATCTCTATAATGGACGAAGAACATCCGTAAGAGAAATATTGTATGCATATTTAAAGCGCCTTCATTTATTAACTGGAAGAAAATCCTTTGATCTATTATGGGTTGAAAAAGAATTTCTACCATGGTTTCCTTTTAGCATCGTTTCTATCCTTAATTCCGCCAGAGTCCCATATGTAGTGGATTACGACGACGCGGTTTTTCATCGCTATGATATGCATCCAAACCCACTAATCAGAACTTTTCTTGGGCACAAAATCGACCAGGTAATGCGTAATGCCAGCATGGTAATTGCAGGAAATGATTATCTCGCAGAAAGAGCGAGAAAATCAGGCGCACTTCATATTGAGATACTGCCCAGCGTTGTGGATGTCAGTAAGTATGCCGTTAAGCGACCCGAGGCAGATCAGGTTTTCAAAATTGGCTGGATCGGCTCTCCAGTCACTGCGAATTACCTGAATATTGTTCGCAATGCAATCGTAAAACTTCAACAGGAATTCGCCGTTCAACTCATTTTGGTTGGTGCCGGAAATACGCTACCTTTCCCGGAGATCCCAACAAAACTGCTTCAATGGAGTGAGGAGATCGAGCCCACGGTAAACCAATACTTCGATGTGGGAATTATGCCATTGGTTGATGGACCCTTCGAACGGGGTAAATGTGGATATAAATTAATACAATATATGGCAGGGGGCATTCCGGTTGTGGCCTCACCGGTGGGAGTCAATCAGGAAATAGTTGAGATAAATATAAATGGATACCTTGCAAACTCAACTGAAGAATGGCTAACAGCCCTGCGCACACTTAGAGATGACCCACAAAAAAGGGAAACAATGGGTATGGCTGGTCGCCAAAAAGCAGAGAGATTATATAATCTGCAGGTGACAGCGCCGAGATTAATTGATTTACTCTCGAGTGTGGCAGGACAAAAAACGAATGCTTAAAGTCATCCTCTTCGCCAACACCGATTGGTATTTATATAACTTTCGTCTTGCACTTGCAAAGGAACTGCAATCACGCGGTCATGAAGTGATACTGGTTTCTCCACCAGGCAACTTCCACGAACAGTTACAATCGGACGGTTTCAGATGGATTGCGTTTCCACTTTCCAGACAAGGCACAAACCCGTTCAACGAAATGCAAACGCTGTGGCGGTTGGTCCGTTTGTATCGACGTGAAAAGCCTGATATTCTTCATCATTTCACCATCAAGCCGGTTATTTACGGGTCTCTTGCAGCCCATCTGCTCGGCATCAAG
>JAWWCH010000336.1:0-3005 GCA_033720575.1 Marinirhabdus sp. | reverse complement strand
ATTAAGAAGGCCGGATTTAAAGTGGTGGTAGATGGCGTAAATAGTACTGGCGGAATAGCTGTACCATTGTTACTAGAGGCATTGGGTGTTCATCCGGTAAAATTATTTTGTGACCCTACGGGACATTTCCCACACAATCCTGAACCGTTGAAAGAACATTTGGGAGATTTGATGGCATTGGTCACTAAAGAGCACGCCGACTTCGGTATCGTGGTAGATCCAGATGTGGATCGATTGGCATTTGTGGACGAAAAAGGGGAAATGTTTGGCGAAGAATATACCTTGGTAGCTGTGGCAGATTACGTGCTTCAGCACAAACCAGGAACCACGGTGAGCAATATGTCTTCCTCTAGAGCCCTACGTGATATCACTGAACAACACGGTGGTACCTATACGGCCAGTGCGGTTGGTGAAGTGAATGTGGTGCAACAAATGAAGGATACTGAGGCCGTGATTGGTGGCGAAGGAAATGGCGGTATCATTTACCCTGAATTACACTACGGAAGAGATAGTTTGGTAGGCATTGCCTTGTTTCTGAGTCATTTGGCGGAAGAAAAAATAGCGGTAAGTGAACTTCGGAAGCGGTATACCAGCTATTTTATGAGCAAGAAAAAAATCCAACTTACGCCTCAATTGGACGTAGACGCCATCTTATCGGAAATGACCGAGCAGTATTCCGAAGAAGAAATCAACACTTTAGATGGTGTAAAGATTGATTTTGCTGAAAACTGGGTACACCTGCGGAAATCAAACACCGAACCCATCATCCGTATTTACACTGAAGCTAAGAGTCAGGAGGAGGCAGATTCACTTGCCGATCGATTTATCCAGGAATTAAAGGAGATTGCGGGAATCTAACGATTTTCATATTGCTGCACCTCGTTTCTGTATTTCCAACGCTTATGGGTCCATAGGTAGTAGGCAGGCTCAGCCTTGATCTGGTTTTCTACCATGGTCAGAAATTGGTCGGTGATTTCGAAATCGGGAAACTCATTAGGGTTTTTGGTGATCAATCTAATTTCTGCCGAATAATGACCGCGTTTCACCTTTCGGATATCCAAGTAGATCACGGCTAGATTGAATTTCTTGGCCATCATTTCGCCACCGGTGAGCACCGGAACCTTAATCCCCATAAATTCGTTGAAGTGCTTTGCTTTCCAATGTTTAGCGGTCTGATCGGCACTAAAAGCCGTGAGCAACAATTCATTGTTTTTGAGCGCCGCGCCCAGACGGTGCACCGTTTCTTTGGTATTGATCAATTCTGAACCATAGCGAGCCCTAATTTTTTTTACCAGTCGATCGAAATAGGGGTTTTCAATTTTTTTGTATACTGCATAGCCTTTGTGGTTCACATAGTGTTGTAAGATGACACTCCATTCCCAGCTGGCGTAATGCCCCATGAACATCATGATGCTACGACCTTCTTTTTCAAGTGCTAGAACGGTTTCAACGTTCGTTACTTTAAAACGTTTGAGCATTTCTTGTTTTGAAATGGAAAGGGATTTGATGGCTTCCACTACCATATCGCATAGATGCACGTAGAACTCTTTTGAAATTGCCTTGCGCTCATTCACAGATTTTTCGGGGAAAACCAGCGCTAAATTATCACGGACTACCTTTCTTCTATAGCCGAAAATATGATATACAAAAAAGAACAAAACGTCTGATATTCTGTACAATACCCAAAACGGAAGTTTGGAGAGACACCAGATTATGGGATACACTAAAATATAAACTAAACCTTGCATAGCGAATGTTCCCGCAAAACTAACTAAATTTATACTTCTTATTTTAAAAATACGATTGTAAATGACGGGTATTGATTTGGCTACGATTATCATAATTGGTGCGAATGTTTTGGTTTCGATGAAGGGATTTAATGATTTCACCTTTTTCGAAAAATATAAATTCAACATTGCAGGAATTCGGCGGGGTGAGCAGATTCGCATGGTTACTTCGGGCTTTTTGCATGCCGATTATACCCACCTCTTGTTCAATATGCTTACCCTGTACTTTTTTGCTGGTGTAGTGATTGAAGCATTGGGTACAGTACAGTTTGTTTTGGTATATATGGCGGCGCTCTTGGTTGGAAATCTATTGTCGTTTTACTTCCACAAAGACGAATATCATTATAGCGCGGTTGGTGCCAGCGGTGCAGTAACCGGAATCTTGTATGCTGCCATTATGTTCTATCCTACCATGCCCATCTACCTTTTCTTTATCCCTATCGGAATTCCAGCCTGGATCTTCGGATTGGTATACTTGTTGTATTCCATCTATGGAATGAAAAGCAGACAGGGCAATATTGGCCACGATGCTCATTTTGGCGGAGCTGTTGCCGGATATGTTCTAACGTTGTGTTTTGCGCCCTACTTGTTGCAAACCAATTTGTTATTTGTAATTGTGCTCGCATTGCCTATCGTGTTGCTTTTTATTCTACATAAACTAGGAAAAATTTAAAACTTACATCTTATGAAAGCAGTAACCACCTTATTCACTTTATTAATTGCCATGCTTATGACAGCACAACCTCAACCGCAGCCTACCATTGAAGTTTCTGGAGAAGGAACGGTATCTGTAGTTCCCGATCGAGTCACCATCTCGGTTAGTGTTCAGAACGAAGGACAGGATCCCAAAACATTGAAGCAGCAGAATGACGCCACGGTTTCAGAAGTACTGCAATTTTTGAAGGGGCAGAACATCCCTTCAAAGAACATTACCACACAATTTGTTCAATTGAACAAGAACTACGATTACAACACCAAGAAATACAAATACAGTGCATCCCAGACTATTTCGGTACTATTGGAAGATATGTCTAAGTACGAAAAAGTAATGACAGGGCTGGTAAATAGTGGTGTCAATAGAATCGGGGGGATATCTTTCGGAACTTCAAAAAAAGACGAACTAGAGGCTGAGGCGCGTCGTCTCGCGATTCTAGATGCCAAACAAAAGGCGACAGAATATGTGAAGCCATTGGGGCAATCTGTTGGGAAGGCTGTCTT
>JAWWCH010000335.1:0-3046 GCA_033720575.1 Marinirhabdus sp. | reverse complement strand
TACCTGAAATACAATTTACGTTCACAAATGTTCGCGAAATCGTTGCAAATGCAATTGGTAGAAGGTGCGTTGAAACGCTTGGATATGTTGCGAACCATGCCCGAGTTAAAAGAAAAGCTTTGGGAGAACGTGAATGCCTTGCAGGGCGGACTCAAAAAACGTGGATTCGATATCGGAACCACGCAGAGTTGTGTTACGCCAGTATATCTAAAAGGAAGTATTCCGGAAGCCATGGCCTTGGTAAAAGATCTTCGTGAAAATCACGGGGTATTTTGTTCTATTGTGGTGTATCCAGTGATTCCTAAAGGTCTTATCTTACTTAGAATGATTCCTACAGCATCACACACCATGCAAGATATAGATGAAACATTAGAAGCGTTTGACGCCATTCGTGAGCGTTTAGAAAACGGAACTTACAAGCGTTTGTCTGCCGCTGTTGCACAAGCAATGGGGGAATAAAGGAGGTAGTATAGCTTCCCTAATTACGCTAAATCAATATGTAAATGTGAAAGAACCTGTCCTGAAAAGGACGGGTTTTTAATTTTGGTCAATGGCTAACAGTAACGTTTTTGCAATGGCTTCCTGTATTTCAGAGTTGATCAATTTCTCTCTATCGTCAGCATTGGTCAGATACCCTAGTTCTACCAATACAGCCGGAGCCTGACTATTTTTCAAAATGTAAAAAGGAGCGGTTTTCGCTGTTGCAGCTGAAAAAAGGCCTTCCGCTTCAAATAAACTAGAAATAGTATCTGCAAAAGACTTAGATTGTGTTTTGTGAGAACTATTATCAGAATAAAAAACGGAAACGCCAGAGGCTTCCGATTTCTCATTTGCGTTGATATGTAATGATAGTACCATATCTGGCTCAAGACTGTTGATATAGCCTACACGATGGTGTAACGGTATATTTTCGTCTGATCTTCTGGTGAAATGCAATTGGATGTTGGCATCTGAATTTAATGCTTCCATCTTTGCAGCGATTTGCCGAACAAGATCTTTTTCAGCAAGATGATCATGTTGCATGCCTGCATCAGATCCACCATGGGAAACATCGATAACTACGGTAATGATATTTTTCTTTTTCTCGAGAGGGGTAGTAAAGGCAAAAAATGTTAGAACACTTAGGGCGAGGGCGATTCTAAAGTAGGTTTTCATTCGGTTTGTAAGGTGGTTAATAGTACTTAAAAACCCTAAATTACGAAATATATTGTGCCGGTGTCTAAAAATTTAGTTTTTAGTTAAAAATTAACGTGAATTATAAGCTTTTTCTAAAAGTACTTCGCTTTTTATGCATTTGCGGATCGTAGTCTTTCCATAGCAACTGTACTGCTGTATTTTCTACTAATTCTGGGTTGGTCTCAACAGTTTCAATGCCTTTGGAATTGAACAAGTATTGCATTTCTTCGAAAATGATGGCCGTTACCCCCTTTCCTTGATATTCAGGATCAATTCCGATGAGATAAAAGGCTGCACGGTCATTCTTCCGCTGTGCCTGCCAAAGGTGATACCAACCTAATGGAAAAAGTTTACCATTGGCCTTTTTCAACGCCTTTGTAAATGAAGGCATCACAATGCTAAAGGCAATCAATTTTCCGTTTTTATCTTTGATACAGGTGATATAATCAGGGTGTATAAAGTTGAAGTATTTTTCTTTATAGTAATCAATTTGGTATTGTTGAATGGGTACGAAGGTCTGCAGTGTATTATAGGTCTTGTTCAACAATCCGAACATTTCATCTACATACGGCAAAATCTCTTTCTTGTTTTTAAATCGGATGACCGAAAGTTCATAGCGTTCGCGAATGATTCTCGAAAACTTCGCTACTTTCTCCTTTATCGAAGGTGGGATAGACAATTTATACTCTACCCACGTAGCCTGGACCTCAAAGCCTAATTCCTTAAAGTGTTCTTTATAATACGGGTAATGGTACCAAGTAATCATGGTATTCATTTCTTCGAAACCTTCAACCAAAATACCCGCTTTTTCCATATTGCTGAAACCTACCGGCCCTTCAGCATATTCTAGGTTCAACTCACGACCTTTCTCATATACTTTTTCCAAGAGTGCCTTGGTAACTTCAATATCGTCTACTACGTCAAACCAACCAAATCGTACTTTCTTTTTGCCGATTTCATTAACCTCTAAATGGTTTACAATAACGGCAATTCTACCTGCAATCTTACCGTCTTTATGGGCAAGGTAGTATTGTGCCTCTGCATTTTTAAATACCGGGTTCTTTGAATCGTCTAGTGTTTCTAGTTCGTCATTGATGAGTGGTGGCACCCAGTACGGACAATCTTTGTACAGTTCGAATGGAAATGTTACAAAATCTTTTAGCTGCTGCTGGCTCGTTGCTTGGGTAATTTTGATCATAGGCTAATGCTTCTATTTAAGTCTACCGCCATCACCGCCATCATCGTCTCCTGAAACACCGTCTTTGCGCTTTCCTTTCTTTTCTCCGCCTTGTGCCTTTCGTTTTTCCCGACCGGCTTTCCCTTTTTCTTCAATAAACTCGTCCCTGTTGTGCATATCGAAGCGATACGCGACACCAATTCTACCTTGAAGTAGGGAAGGAGTATCTTTGAAATTCACAGAAATCGAGGCATCAACATGTAGATCATTCGTGATTAGGGCAGCGGCACCGCCTCTAAGAATCTGATCGGCATAAAAATCGCTCTTAAAGCCCTGATTCTCTAAAAACACTGAAAAGTATCGGTTAGTGGCATGGGTCAGTGTCAATATATATCCATAGGTGGGAAACTCGGTAGTCACCCGATCTACGATGATGTTGGTTACAAATACAAAACCGCCCACCCAATTATTTTGTGTAGAAAGTACGATTTTCGGACTGATCTGTGATTCGGCTTAGGGTGTATAAGGATTATCCGCAAAGTCGAAATTGGCACCGGCATAAAGCGAAATAGCAGGGATCAGGTCCTTCCATTGAAATCTGTGATTCGCTCTCCAACTATATAGGTTAGGCCCCTCTAGTTCCATCTTCCGATAAGGATCATAGAACAAATATTTAGCACCTATAGTGTTGCT
>JAWWCH010000334.1:0-3050 GCA_033720575.1 Marinirhabdus sp. | reverse complement strand
GATACAACTCATCCGGATTTTTTTCAATCCGCCGGCGTTCTTCAAGTGTAAAGCTATTAAAGAGGTCAGGGTGTTCTTCCAATAAGTGCACCGATTCATGGGTTACGCCATCCTCAAAACTACACCAATGTTCCTTATTGACGTATGGCGAATAAATGGTGAACGTAGGCTTGTTCAGGGCTTTCGTGATGTGTACACTTCCGCCTTCATTGGCCACCAACAAGTTGCACTGACTCATAAGAATGGCAAAATCACGAATACTTTTGGCATAAATGTCTAGATGAATCTGACTTTTATCTTGACAAAGTTCATAAATTTTTAGGGCTTCAGCCGATTGGTGAGGCGCGTAATTGAAAAGAATGCTTACGTCGTAGGTGGCCGTTATATAATCTACAAGGGCTGCCACCGAGTCGTAGGGCATCGACTTTTGCGGCGTACTGCCCAATACGCCCAACATTAGCGTTGGTTTCCTGATTGCTTTAAGATCATCCTGCTGCCTTTCTTCTTCGGTTAAATAGAGTTTTGGGATATAATCGGGCTGTTCGAGCTCAAATACAGATGTTACAAGGTTGATGCGGTCTTCAATCGCCTTGCCGCAGTCACGACTACGTTTTTCTAAAAAACTGACGGGATGTGTATAGAATGGCAATTTCAGTTCTTTGTGTGCACGTTTTAGTCCGATACGAAATTCAGCCTTGGAAAGCAAGCACATCATCCTGCTCTGAAACTTAGAATACGGGTCAAAAATGATGTCATAGTCCTCAGAACGGGTCACCCAAATGGTCCTGAACAGATTTGGGATTTTCTTCAGCCACTGTTCCTTCACCGGAATAATACGGTCTATGTTCGGATTGTTCTCTAATACCCCCACCGTATAATCATAGACAAAATACGTAACATGGCTGTCGGGAAAAACTTTCTTTATATTGTTTGCAATGACCGAACTGATCAGCACATCGCCAATTCTTTTGTTCTGTATTACGAGTATTTTCTTTGGTTGCATTACCTTCGCAAAGTATTTCTTTTTTCGAAGGTATTAAAATTTAATGGCAACGCACTTTGTAATCCATCCGAACTATTCTGCTCAAAAAGAAGCATTGCAACAGCTGCTGTCTCATTTTGATTCTACGGGTGAATATGTAGTTCGTGAAGGCCGTAATGTGATTAAAAAGGTCAACCTTGACGACGTGACCTACAACATCAAGAAATTTAGAAATCCGAACGCCCTTCAACGTTACGTGTATCAATACCTGCGGAAGGGCAAGGCGAAGCGCTCCTATGAATACGCCGAGTTGCTACTCGAAAAAGGAATTAAAACGCCGCATCCGGTAGCCTATCAAGAACAGTTTGATGGAGGTCTTCAAGAGAGTTACTACATTTCAGAACATATTGAATACGACTTCGATTTCCGGGTCTTGAACCACAATCCGAAGTGGCCCAATCGCAACGAAATATTGAGGCAAATGGCGGCATTTACCTTTAAATTGCATGAGGAAGGGATTCAATTCTTAGATCATTCTCCAGGAAATACACTGATCAAAGACAATCACGATGGCACCTATGATTTTTATCTGATTGACCTGAACCGAATGAAATTTGGTGCTATGGATTTCAACGCACGAATGCGCAATTTTAGAAGGCTATGGCTTTCTAAAACCATGATTAACGTAATGGCGCCAGTGTATGCTAAATTGTATGGGAAGACTGAAGAAGAGACCCACGCGCTGATGACCAAGCACAGTAGGGCTTTTCAGAAAAAAGTAAATAGCAAAAAATTAAGGCGTAAAAAGTGAGCCTTGAGCAGTGAATCGTGAATCATGAATGGTCAAATGTGGTGCACGTACTTCAATAGTTTAGACAAGAGACATAATTTACCAGAGAAATGACAGGCGCTTAAGCGTATACCTCATGCTTCCAACTTTGAGCTTCCAACACCTAACTCCCAACACCCAACACCCAACTTCTAGCTTCCAACCCAATAAACAGGAGATTTGAGATTTCAGAGATAAGAATTAAGTTTATTATCTAACGACAAACGACTACTGTCTAACGTCTAAAATCTAACATCTAACATCTAACATCTACACCGCTACATCATATTCACGCAAAGCATCGTTCAAAGACGTTTTCTTGTTCGTGCTTTCTTTACGTTCACCGATAATCAGCGCACAGCTTACTTGAAATTCTCCTGCAGGGAATTTTTTGGTGTAACTTCCAGGAATCACCACCGATCTTGCAGGAACAACGCCACGCATTTCTTTAGGTTCACTACCGGTTACATCAATAATTTTAGTGGATGCGGTTAACACTACATTGGCTCCTAAAACTGCTTCTTTTTCTACACGAACACCTTCCACCACAATACTTCTAGAACCAATGAAGGCATTATCTTCGATAATTACCGGAGCGGCTTGAAGGGGTTCCAATACGCCACCGATACCCACGCCACCGCTGAGGTGTACATTCTTTCCAATTTGGGCGCAACTCCCAACCGTAGCCCAGGTGTCTACCATGGTACCTTCATCTACATAGGCCCCAATATTCACGTAACTCGGCATCATAATCACCCCTTTGCTAATGTACGCTCCGTGTCTCGCTACTGCATGGGGCACTACACGAATACCTTTGGCCTCATAGCCACGTTTTAACGGAATCTTGTCATGATATTCAAAAATACCGGCTTCCATGGTTTCCATTTTCTGTATCGGAAAGTAGAGCACTACCGCTTTCTTTACCCATTCGTTCACTTGCCAACCTTCTTTTGTAGGTTCGGCGCAACGCAATTCACCTTCATCGCAAAGGCGAACCACTTCCCGAATGGCAGCAATGGTTTCAGAATTGGTGAGTAGGGAACGATCATCCCAAGCGGTTTCAATAGTTTTTTGGAGTTCGGTCATGATTTATTTTGAAAGATTTTGCGTCATTAAAAGGAAATGCAAAGATACAGAATATCCCTAGTCTTCAGAGAACCTTCCGCAGAGAAAAAAGGCGAATCATCTATTTCACTCATTGAAACTTACGGTTGCCTCATTCTTGGTTTTAAAGGAAGG
>JAWWCH010000333.1:0-3056 GCA_033720575.1 Marinirhabdus sp. | reverse complement strand
CTGCGGGATAAGCAAGATAACGCCATAGTATTGGCGCCCGGCGCTTGTTATCAGCTTAAAGTACAGTTGCCAGAGCGCACTGATTTGCGCTTCGCTATGCTGCTAAAACAATTACCGGTTGCGGCCACAGCCAGCACTGATTTAGCTATTAATGCGGTAGGCTAAGCATGCCTGCCGTTATTGAAGTTAGCTGCATTAATTGCGATATGTGCGTGCCGGAGTGTCCGAACGAGGCTATTAGCATGGGGGAGAAACACTATGAGGTTGCCCCCAGCCTGTGCACCGAATGTATCGGCTACTACGACAAGCCTACCTGTATAGCAGTGTGCCCGATAGATTGTATAGAGTTAATTGATTAAGGAATTGCTGCTGTTTGTGTATTGGCGCGGGTTGAATTACGCTATGCTTTCATTTTCAAACGTGAGTCACTACGTTCAAACTCTGGTGAGCAAGTTGGAGATCGCAATGTCTGATGTGAAAGAAAAGATAACTGAGATTGTTCAATCCCAACCGGATGATGCCAGTTACGAAGAGATTTTGCGCGAGCTAGCCTTTGCGCATATGGTGCAACGCGGCCTGAAAGATGTGCGGAAAGGGCAGGTAGTCTCGAATATGGTAATGGAACAACAAATACGTTCATGGTCGAAATAAACTGGACTGCAGAAGCTCAGCGCTGGATGCGCGATAAACAGCAATCACGGGCTTTTATGTTACAGCCCAAAACTAACAACTTTAAAATATCTCGAAAAGCACCATTCTGCTTAACCATCAGGGCAAACCCCCGTTATACCGTCAGCTAAACACATGCCATTTAAATGCTTGACCAAGTGCGGTTTTTCGGTAAATGTAGCAGCTGGTTTTGGGTTAAATCAGTTAATTATTTGTCGTGGTCGGGGATGGCAAAAAGCAATATTTGCCTGCGGATGTATATTAAATCTTCTCCTCAGAGCATTACTCAAATTCAAGGAATGGATGAATGGACGATCGAGCTATTTTATTAGCCTCTATTGCTAAGGAAATTGAAACATATAGACAGGGAGAGATACCCAAACCTACTCCAATTCATGTTGATAGGTGGGTTCGCCAATTCACTCCAGAAAACCAGCTACCATTCCTCAGGGAGTTCAATCATGTCATTAAAGAAACATTTATAACAGAGGCAGGTCTTAAGGGTTGGATTGAAAATTTAGTAACTAATGAAAAAGTAACTTGTGGAACGCCAGCGTCTTATTGGCGTAATGCAAATTTTCTAAAGATTCAAAAAAATGGTCAGAGTCAAAAAGAAATGCTTAAGCTTTTCGCTGCCTGTTTATACGATAAGTATCAGATAAATTTAGATACATGCGGTGTTCAAGGTGGCGATTTCATTTATCTCGACGATTTAATATTTAGCGGAAATCGCGTTGGCAATGACTTAAACGATTGGATCATTAATCACGCCCCTAGCAGGGCGAGAGTTCAAGTAATAGTTGCCGCAATACACTCAAGTGGAGATTATTTTCTCAAGAAAAAGAAGTTGGTTGATGTTATTAAGACATCAGGCAAATCTATCGAGGTTAACTATTGGCGCGCATTAAGTATTGAAAATAGTAAATACAAAAAAAATACCTCAGGAGTTTTATGGCCTGAATCTATTCCAGATGTTGAGTGTGTAAGCAAATATATGAGCATACCTTCCAAGTTTCCCTTTGAACCGCGTCAAGTAACTCCAAATCCTGTTTGGCCGTTTTCTTCTCAGTTTGGAAGGCAGGTATTAGAACGTGAATTTTTAATTGCTGGGGCAAAAATAATAGCAAAATGCGATAATCCAAAGACCTCCATGAGACCGCTTGGTTTCAGCCCTTTTGGTATAGGCTTCGGTTCAATGCTATCCACATATAGAAATTGTCCAAACAACTGTCCATTGGCTTTATGGTGGGGAGATTCTGAGGCGACCTCAGGATCACTGGAATGGTATCCGTTACTGCCACGTAAAACCTATGCTTCACCAGAGAATGTGTTTAATGTATTCCCCTCAATTACATTCTGATATGACTAGCAAGTTACGGAGTTACAAGCGTAAGGACGTGATTGTTTTTTGTAGAACGAAAGAGGCTTTCGGTGGTTTATCCAATATGGCCTCTGGATATCCAATTAATGTCAATTCAGCGACAATTCTTACATCAGAAGCATTATATCAAGCCTGTAGATACCCACACTTACCAAATTTACAACAAGAAATAATAGCTCAAACTAGTCCAATGACAGCGAAGATGGTGGGAAAGCCATATCGAGACAATTCTCGCCCAGATTGGCTGCAAGTCAGAACAAAAGTTATGCGATGGTGTCTCCGCGTTAAACTAGCGCAAAACTTTGAGCGTTTTAGCGAACTACTTCTGTCGACAGGCGACTTATGTATTGTTGAATTTTCTAGAAAAGATGAATTTTGGGGGGCAAAGGTTTCACCAGAATCGGACGAAATCTTAATCGGCCAAAATATCTTGGGAAGACTATTAATGGAGCTCAGAGAGGCATTAAAGGTGGAAAATGCAGAGAGTTTTAAAACTGTCCCCCCCCCCAATATCCCTAATTTTTTTCTTTTTGAGAAACAGATTGAAGAAGTTTTCGGTCATGGAGATAAGTTAGACAATCAATGGCAACAAAATCTTTTTTGAACAAATCTTGAGGTTTAGCAAATTAGCGTTAATCCAGCGCCACTGCTTTAATTTGCGCATACACCTGCTGGCCTACCTGCAGGTCCAGGCGCTCTGCTGATTGTTTGGTTAGCAGGGCTTGCAGTGGCTGGCCTGCCAGGGTTAGCTGTACCAGGATTTCGGCTGGGTGGGGAGCAGGGCTAAAGCCACTGATGCTGACTTGCAGCTGATTACTGACCGAGCTGTCGGTTAGTGGCGTCAGACTTAGCGCTACGTCGCGCGCCTGAATGCGTAAGCGGTATGAAGTTGGGGAGTAGTTTGCGCTGTCGCACTGTTGCGGTGCTGGGAGCTGCAACTGCTGCTGACCGATACTGAGCTTAAGCAGATGGTTACTGCTGCCGTGGCTTTTGGCGTGCAGCAGCG
>JAWWCH010000332.1:0-3071 GCA_033720575.1 Marinirhabdus sp. | reverse complement strand
AGCTCGCCAATTTCATTGACATACCGTAACGCTTGCTTTTGAAGGGCTCTCATATTGTATAAATTTCCCGCAGGATCAGCCAACAGCAAACTTTTGTAGTCATCGGTATTGTTGTCTCGAATTACCCGTAACCCACCATACATGGAGTCTAAAATGGCAACTTCGGCAGATATGGGCTTAGCGTATACATCGCGGTATTTTCGGCCCCATATCGTTTTAAAGAATTGGGCTTCAACAATACTATCTGGCGTATAAATAGGAACCTGTACCCGTTCAGGATATGCTTGGGAATTAGTATTGAAGCTGTAGTCTTTCTTCGGTTCAAAAATCGACTTTTCGAACAGTAGTTTGGGCTGCATTTGGTCGTCTGCACCATAATAGCGAACATACGAAGAGCCATCAGTATACAAATCATACACAGCAAAACCTTGTCCGCCATAACTAAACAACCCATTCTTGCCCAGTGCAGCAAAACCACTTTTGGCCCCTGAACCGGTTTGTATTTGTATCAAGCCGTCTTCCTCTATATGCTGCAGGGTATGTTCATGACCAGAGGCGAAGACCAATTTTCCATGTCTTTTTACTATGTTCGCCAATTTATTCATGAATTTATTCGAAAGCTCATTATATCGATCTTGTACTGAAACGCCACCTTGTGCACGTATTTGTGCCACTAAAGAAGCCAAACCGGGCATGGGAATGTTCTGTTGGGTAGGAAACAAGTGTTTTTCAGCCCCAAAATAGCCACCGTGCGTACCGTTGGTAAACATAGGATGGTGCATGGCGAATACGATACTTTTATTCTTGTGTTTTTCTAGTTCCAGTTCTAGTTCGATAAAGAACTTTTCACGAGACTTTATGTCGCAGTCTTTATTTATTGTAGGGTGAACATTCCAATCTTCCAGATACCATTGGGAGTCTATCATGATAAGTTGGATGTTATCCGTCACGCTTACGCTTTGTAAAGGGCAACCATTAGTGGGCTGAAAAACATTATAATCACCCAGCCTACGCTCAAAGTACATTTCTTGGCGCTTTAATCCGAGTAGCCCTTCATTGTACCAATCATGATTGCCAGGAATGAAATAGACCTGTCCCTCAAATCCCTGAATCGCAGCGATCTGCGCATCTAATCTGTATTCTGTGGCTGCCCGATCTGGGGCATTGATCGGTGGCATCCCATCTGGATATATGTTATCACCAAGAAAAATGGCGAACTGGCCTTCGGTATCTTTATCTTTTAAGTAGTTTTCGAATACTTGCAAACCGGTACTCATACCCCCAATTGGCGAATATCCAGCATCTCCGATAAGATAAAATGTTTTTTCGATCGACTTATCTTTAGGGTAACGGTAGGTTTCTTCGATCGGCCTATATTGAGGAGCATACGTAGCGCAACCTATTAAAAGCAAAAGGCTAATAAGCAAGAGCGGAAGTACACGTTTTTGCATGCGGTGGAATTTTCACTTTGGAACTCCAAAGGTTGCAAATATGAAGGGATAAAAAAGTTATAATGCTGTTAATTTTAGCGGCTTTGAATTTAGGGAGATACTTATTTTTAGTAATTTGGTTCTCTAATAATCCAACCATGAGTGATATTGTACAAGCAGCAGATGACTTCATTTTACATCTCTTCAGAGAAGAGCTTCCCAATACCTTTACCTACCATAATTACACCCATTCAAAACGAGTTTTTAAAAGTGTAAATGAAATCATTGATGGGTCCGATGTCTCCGAACACGACGCTTTAGTTTTAAGACTGGCCGCGTTGCTCCATGATGTGGGTTACACAATAACACGGGAAGGACATGAAGAGGAGTCGGTAAAGATTGCTCACAAGTTTTTAAAAGAACACAACGTTGACGATGCTACCATAAAGGAAGTAGAACGCGTCATCATGGCCACCAAATTCAAGGATGCCCCGAATGATGAGTTAGAAGGAATGATACGTGATGCCGATGCCTCACATTTTGGTAAAGAGTATTTTAGGGAGGCAAGTGAATTCTTGCGTCAAGAATTACAATTGCAGAATGTAGCAACCTTCACTCCTACTGAATGGCGCAATGAAAACATCGAAGTGCTTTCTAAAAAACATCAATTTTACAGTGATTATGCGCTTAAGAACTGGCAAAAGGAGAAAGAAAGTAATCTTGCCACTTTACTGAAAAAGCGGAAAAAGGATAAGAAAAAACGCAAAAAGGAAGAAATGAAGGCCCAACTCAAGGCCAAGTATAAGGATGCGAGCCCAGAGCGTGGCATCCAAACCTTCTACCGAACCGCGCTTCGGAATCACATCAAGTTGAGTGATATTGCAGATACCAAAGCAAACATCCTTTTATCGGTAAATGCCATTATCATTTCATTGGTGCTTTCCAATTTATTGTCAAAACTCGATTCCAATCCGTATTTGGTATTGCCTTCGGCTATTTTCGTAGTATCCAGCACCATTACCATGGTTTTGGCGGTAATTGCCACTCGCCCTAACGTGACTCGAGGAGAATTCACCAAGGAAGATGTAAAAAATAAAAGTGTGAACCTGACCTTCTTTGGAAATTTCCACAGAATGGAGCTCTCACAATACCAATGGGCCATAGACGAGTTACTAAAAGATCGTGACTATGTGTACTCATCGTTGACGAAGGACTTGTATTTCTTAGGAAAAGTGTTGGACCGCAAATATCGCATCTTGCGATGGACCTATACCATATTTGTAATTGGAATAATCATCTCGATCATCGCATTTGCCGTATCCTTTTATGTCTTTGATCCGGTAGGCGTTGAAGAGGTGACCGAAAATATCGTTCCGAAGCAATAATTAGCAACAAATTAGTTCTGAATATGACTAATTAAATCTTCGTAAGTATAATATTCTTTAGAGTCATTCTTCGAGATTCCAGAATACAATACACTAACGCGAATGGCTTTCAAGCCTGTAACGCCTTGTAAGTCTTCAACCTCTAGCAATTCTACGTCGGTATCTAATTGCTTTTTGTGCTGTAGAAATGAAATATACTTTAGATACTCGCGCTCGTCTTCTTCCTGGGAATAGACGATCGAAATTTTACCCGCTT
>JAWWCH010000331.1:0-3094 GCA_033720575.1 Marinirhabdus sp. | reverse complement strand
GATCATGGCGGCTTCTGTGGCAATGGTACCACTTCCACACATGGGGTCCATTAAATCACACTGTCCGTTCCACCCTGCTAACATAATCATTCCAGCCGCTAACACCTCATTAATTGGTGCCAACGTACTTTCCGTCTTATAGCCCCTTTTGTGCAATGAAGCACCCGAACTATCTAAAGACACTGTGCAAATATTTCGATCTATATGGACATTGATGCGAAGCGTAGGATGGTCTAAGTCTACGTCAGGCCGTTCACCTTCTTTATCACGAAATCGATCCACAATGGCATCCTTTGTTTTTAAAGCAATATATTGGGAATGGGTAAACTGCTTTGAAAAAACGGTGGCGTCTACCGCCAAACTACCATCAGCTTCCATGTAGTCTTCCCACGGAATCGCATAGATTTTCTTGTACAGATCCTCTTCCGTAAATACATTAAAAGCTGTAATTGGTTTCAAAACTTTTATTGCTGTTCTACTACAGAGATTTACTTTATACATAAATCCAGTATCACCTTCAAAAGAGACATTTCGCGTACCAATTTCAATATTTGATGCGCCAAGCTGTCGTAGCTCCTGTGCTAATAATTCTTCAAGACCATAAAGGGTCTTGGCTACCATTTTAAAGTTTTTTGTCATAGTTCTTCACCTTCATTCCTGCAAAAATACAGTATTTTAGCAGGGCAAATTGAACAGATGCAAAAAGAAACCACACATAGCTGGTATACCTCTTGGTTTGACACACCATTTTATCATATTCTCTACAAAGACAGAGATCACAACGAAGCCCAAGCATTTATGCAGCGGCTTACCGATTTTTTAAAATTGCAATCGGGAGATACTATATTAGACTTGGCCTGCGGTAAAGGCAGACATGCCATTTCGCTGAACGAGATGGGGTTTAATGTTACCGGCGTTGACTTGTCAGAGTCTAGCATTGAATATGCTTCTCAATTTGAAACCCAAACCTTACATTTTGAAGTACACGATATGTGTGTACCCTATCCAAAACAATTTGACGCTGTCTTCAACTTGTTTACCAGCTTCGGTTATTTCGAGAATGACGAGGATAACTTACGCACCCTTAAAGCAATCAAAAGTGAATTGAAACCCTCGGGTCACGGAGTGATTGATTTTATGAATGTTGATTTTGTGGTAGCCCAACTTGTCCCCACTGAAACCAAAACCGTAGAGGGAATCAAGTTTGAAATTCGGCGGGAACTTAAAAACGGATATATTTATAAAACCATTTGCTTTGAACATGAAGAAACGTCTTACCGCTTTATTGAACGTGTGAAGTTGCTTCGGTTAACCGATTTCAAACACTTTTTAGCAGAGGCAAATTTAGACTTGAAGCATTGTTTCGGTAGTTATGATTTAGAAGATTTTGACCCGAAAAATTCAGAAAGACTCATCCTAATCTTTACCTGATGGTATATATCCTATTATTTCTAGCAGTGGTTTTCGGATATGGCGTGGCATTTCTTTTTCAAAAAAAAGAGGTCACACAGTTGCCTATAATTTTAGCATTTAGTGGCGCATTTCTTTTGGCCACTACCCTCTTCGAACTTTTGCCCGAGGTGTATGAAGGTGATTCAAAATGGATTGGGGTATTGATCATGACCGGAATATTACTTCAAATTGTGCTCGACTTCTTCTCAAAAGGAGCCGAACACGGGCATGTGCACTTACATTCTGAAACAAAATCATTTCCGATATTATTGTTCTTGAGCTTGTCATTACACGCCATTATAGAAGGAGTTCCCTTAATTAGCAATGACGCAATGGTGTTGGGAGTCTTGGTTCACAAGGTACCTATTGCTATGATATTGGCCCTATTCTTCCATAGAGCAGGTTATAACAATACTACCACGATTGCTTTTATGTTCTTATTCGCAGTCATGACTCCTTTAGGTAGTTTCCTGATTTCTACATCGGATTTTCTACAAAGCTACCAAGCCGAAATTAACGCCTTAGCCATCGGTATCTTTCTACACGTTTCAACTACCATTTTGTTTGAAACGTCAAAAAACCACAGCTTCAATTTATCCAAAATGATTGCGGTTCTTATCGCAGTGGTTATTGCATACTTTGTTTAGGTAATTTCAAAAAATATAAAGAGGTAGTGTAAAATACTGCCAGCCAGCACAAAAAAGTGCCAGATCACATGATTATAAGGGATCTTGTGTCCTGCATAAAAAACAATTCCAACCGTGTATGCAAGTCCGCCACCCATCAATAACCAAAGACCTTCTGGAGTAACGGCTGCCTTTAAAGCTTGAAAGTCGAAAACAATTAGCCATCCCATGGCGAGGTACAAAAGAAGAGATATGATCTCAAATCTTCCAGTAAAAAATAGCTTCAAAATCGTACCAACCAATGCAATACCCCAAACCACCCAAAAAAGCACCCATCCCAGACTTTCGTCTAATGCTATTAGAACTACGGGAGAATAGGTTCCAGCAATAAGAAGGTAAATGCTGATATGGTCCAGTTTTCTATAGAATAACTTTCGCTCTTCATTAGATGAATAATGGTACACTGTAGACGCCAAATATAATGTGGAAAGCGAGACACCATAAAGAATAACGCCGAGCATGCCTTCATTCGTATCATACGTTTTTAAAAAGATAAGTAGGGCAAATCCCAAAAGACTCAACAAAAACCCGATGCCGTGGGAGGCGGCATTCCATTTTTCCTCAATTTCTGATTGTGCTCTCATTTGTAAGGACAAAGATACGTCTCAGCTTGCTTTGAATTCGAATTCTGGAAATATTTTCAAAAAACGCTCGGGTATAGCATCTACAATATGTAATTTCTCATTAGTGAATGGGTGGATAAATTCCAGTGCTAACGCATGCAGAAACATCCCTTTCCCCTTCAACAGAAGTGACTCATTTGTATAATCACGATCTCCCAAAATCGATTGGCCCAATCTAGCCATATGAATACGCAATTGATGACGCCTGCCGGTTAAAGGTTGTAGCAATACTAAGTTCAACCTTCCAAATCGATTGGAGGGCACACTATCCAATACGTCATATTGCGTTAATGCCTTTTTGTTCTGTATCAAACCTGTTATCGTACCAGTTCG
>JAWWCH010000330.1:0-3096 GCA_033720575.1 Marinirhabdus sp. | reverse complement strand
TCGTTGATGAACAAAGGTGTGCTATAGGTATAGTCTGGGTCTAATTCAAAGTTATCAGACTGCACTTTAGTTGCCAACGTTTTACTGTAGATGGCATATTCAAAAGGGGAAACAATGCCGTATTTGCTGAGTTCCTTATTGAGTAGCGTATCGATTTCAGTCTCACTTACACGTTGGTGTATGGGCTTTTTCCCGGAGATGTTCTTGAAGGCGGCTTCAAACTGATTTCTTTCAAAATCGGTTAGCCTATTAATGGTTTGAAAAGTTGACGGCGTTTCAGAGTTGCCATCCAAAGAAGCATTTAATCGAATACGCTCCTTTCTATTGGTGAGTCGTTTAAACTGAATACTATCGATTTCTGTATCTAAAATACTAGTAGAAAGTTTGAAATCTTCTTCCAGAATACTGTTGTAAAAAATACTTTTTTCGTTGTTCTCATCATCCCTTGTAGCATAGAGCAATTCATTCAAAGTAACATTCTCTGGATTTCCAATGCTATCCACCATGTCACTGTAGATGTAATAATAGTCGTCTAACTCTCGGGACTGTATCTGGGTAGCAACATGTAAGAGTGAATTCTTTACATTGGAGCTAAATTGCTCATCCTTGGTTTTATACGAGTTTGAAATCCAATACCCCTGAACAAAAATTATCCCGAGAAGAGATAATGACATTAGCGCGATGAGCAGCGAAAATAGTTTTTTGTTCATGTCCCAAAAGTAAGATTTTAACATTTAGGGATTTGGTTGTTTAACCAAATGTTAACAGTAATTATCTCCTTTCGTTACTGGTGTGCGAGGATTTTTGAATGGATTTGCAACACCTGTTTTTTTGTCTCTTCTAAACTGCTGTTCTCTATACTGTAGTCTGCCAATTTTAGTTTTTTTGCATCAGACCATTGATGCTCCATCCTGGCTTCAACATCTTTTCGTTGTACTCCATCTCTTGCCATGACGCGCTGTATCCGTATTTCTTTCGGGGCCGTTACCATCACCGTGAGGTCACATTGTTCATGACCGCCACTTTCGAAGAGAATTGCAGCTTCCTTAATACAATAGGGTCCGTTTTGTTTGGCTACCCATCGCTTAAAATGCTGACGCACTTTTGGATGGATTATGGCATTTACCTGTTTCAACAGGGCGGTGTCATTAAATATTTTATCGGCCACGTACGCACGATTCAAGCCTTCTTCGGTGTAGGCCTCATCTCCTAATAAGGTACTGAGTTTTTTTCGAATTACTTTAGATCGGTTGGTGAGTTGCTTAGCCTCTTGATCTGCGATGTACACGGGCACGCCCAGCGATTCAAACATGTTGGCCACAGTGGTTTTACCACTACCGATTCCTCCTGTAAGCCCAACTATGACCATGTTATTTTTTAAAAATTAGATAATCGATCTTCTTCGGAAGTACTTCCACATTCTTAGCATAGGCGGGAGCCTCTACCAATGTTGGTGAAATAAAGGTCTCTTCGGTATTACGTTGTTTAAAATCACAAACCACTGTAAAGTCGGTCTCTGTGATGGTCGAAAATTTTTCAATTGGAACCACACAGGTAATTGTAATTCGCTGTGGAATAAGCTTAATGACCGTATTGGGTGGAAGATTTTGGATGGTTATTGGCACCGACAATTTCTTCTGCGCAAATTCCATAACGGTTTGTTCCAGATTTACCGACTGTGTTTTAGATCGTAGTCCTTCATACGGAAATGGCATAAGTGCTACATTTCTAGATACACTTTCAGAAACGTTTTTGAGGCTGACCTCCTGTGTTCCGATTCCCGAAATGGAATCTAATGCTCGCGACGGTCCGGAAACCACAATAGAATCTGGATTAGCGCGGATACTATCTACAGCGCGAAAGCCTTTACCATAACTTACTGTGGCGTTTATGATCACGGGTATTTTTTTTGATTGAATTCCTTGTAATTGGATGGTCAAGGAGTTTTCAGACAGGTTTCTGATTGTACCATTGTACCCTATTTGTTTTGACAATTCTTCTTTTAGCTCTTCGGAAGAAAGGACAGCTGATTTAGTATCATTATTGAAGTATTTTGAAACATCAATGGTTACCATTGGCTTTTTCATCTTGTACAGCAAAAAATCGACACCGTTAGAGGTAATATAAAAGTCGATCTCTTGAAGGTTATCATCACCCAATAAATAATTCTCGGGTAAATTTTCATATACGATAGACGCTTCTACATTTGCTGTATTTTCCTTTGAAAATTTGGTAAGGCCCCAGAAAACAATGGCCAAGAGCAAGAAAAAGAAGAACATATTAATCTTTATGCTCTTAAACGTCTTATTTGAACCTGCCATTCGTCTGATTTTTGGTAAAAGTTACTTAAAAAATAAATTCGGGAACTTCTTTTCTGGGTCTTTATTGAGCCAATGTATATAAAATGTAGATTTCAGAAAAGCAATTCCATAGCCAAAAAACTGTATGAACATGGCAAAAACAGCGTAGATCCCAATAACAATATTACTTGTTCGTACACTGGCATCTAGAAATATAAGTAAGAGATAGACCAGTAATGGGAGCAACCATAAAGTCGAAAATAGGAGCGCAGCCACAATGGAAAGTAAAACAAATAAAACAAAGAGCGTGGGAAGCCAAAATGTAACTTTTGCAACACTTGGGTGCCATTTGTTCAAGATTGGGCGTACCAATCCAAATTTTTGTACTTGCTTATAAAACGATTTCCAAGAGATTCTTCGTTTATGGTACACAAATGCATTCGGTATAAAAGTAGTCTTATACCCTGCTTTTAAAATGCGCTGGGAAAGATCGGGGTCTTCTCCGGGATGAATTCTGGCAAAACCATTAGTTGCTTCGAAAGCTTGCTTCGAAATACCCATATTGAAACTTCTAGGTTCAAACGAACTAATGCTTTTCTCTGAGCCTCGGATGCCACCGGTAGTGAAAAACGAAGTCATCGTATAATTGATTGCCTTTTGTAAGGGAGTAAAGTTCGGGTGTGCTGCATCGGCACCTCCATAACAATCGTAATAAGTATTTTCTAAAAAATAATCTACCGTGTCTAGGTAATGTGGTGGCAACAAACAATCTGAATCTAGGATAATAAAGTAGTTA
>JAWWCH010000329.1:0-3101 GCA_033720575.1 Marinirhabdus sp. | reverse complement strand
CTGGCCAAACAAAATATTACAATTCACAATTGGCAAAACATCCGTTTAAAAACTGGAAATAAATCAATCAATCATGAAATTTACAACATCCGCAATCATTGTCCTTTTGACCGTCATGGCTTGTAAGCCTGAAATCCAAAAAGAATACATCACGGAACCTTGCCCCGAAGAACCCAAAACTTCAATTGTGGCACTAAAGGAACAACTCTTGAATGACGGATTTCAAATATTCGATTATGTAGATCCAGATTCCGGTGATACCGTGGTTATGCAACAATATTTTATGGCGTTTCTTAAAGCAGGTCCAAAACGAAGCCAGAACCAAGCTGAGGCAGATAGCCTGCAAAAACTGCATTTAGAACATCTTAGCACGATGTATGCAAAGGGATATGCCGATATTTCAGGACCTTTTGGCGATGATGGAGTAATCCGCGGGGTCACTATTTATAATGTCCCCAACCAGCAAATGGCCGATAGCCTGGCTAATATGGACCCAATGGTAAAGGCGGGCCGACTCGAAATAGAAATACATCCTTGGTGGGCGGCTAAGGGATTTCCGCTGAGATAATAATGCTGCTAATGTGGAAGCCCGGCGCTTTTACACACCTAAAATTAGACAAGGCTAAAAATAAAAACAATACAATTCAAAAAATTAAATTACCTTTGCCGTATGTTTTCATTAGCAGAAGAAAATTATCTAAAAGCAATCTATCATTTAGAGAGCAAAGCGAAGGGTGCGGTGAGCACCAATGCTATTGCCGATGCCATGGACACCAAACCATCATCTGTGACCGACATGGTTCAGAAGTTGGCCGAGAAAAAGTTACTCTCCTATATAAAATATAAAGGAACCTCTTTGACCACTCTGGGGAAGAAAACTGCCGCTGATGTCATCAGAAAGCATCGCTTGTGGGAAGTTTTTCTCGTTGAAAAGCTCAAATTTCACTGGGATGAGGTGCATGATATTGCAGAACAATTAGAGCATGTGCATAGCGAAGAATTAATAGCTAGACTTGATAAGTTTCTAGGATTCCCTGATTTCGATCCGCATGGGGATCCTATTCCAGATGAACATGGCAATGTAAAGCCCACCGAAAAAAAGTTGCTTTCAGAATTGAACAAAAAACAACGGGGTGTTTGTGTGGGCGTAAAAGAGAGCAACAGCGAGTTTTTGCGCTATCTCGACAAAAAGAATATTACGATTGGCACCAAAATAAGTGTGCTAGGGAAAGAATTTTTTGATGGTTCCATGGTCATTCAAGTAGGCCAAGATCAATTTTTTATTTCGAAAAAAATCGCAGAAAATCTGTATATACAAACCAGTTAATCTATGAAAAAAGCACTTTTACTTTGCAGTATTGCCTTTTACAGCGCAGCATATGCCCAAGAGGATACGTCTGTAGAACCCATGGTGACCGATCGACCCGACGCTACTGAGAGTCCGCTTACGGTGCCTAAGGGGTATGTCCAGATCGAAGCTGGCGGATTCTACACCACCTATGAAGAGAATCGCCTGGAAACCGAAGTATATGGTTACAATACCACCTTAATTCGATACGGAGTTTTGGACAACTTTGAATTCCGTTTGGGTTGGAATTTTGAAGAAACCCGTTTTAATGCAAACGGCGTAGAAAACCCGAATGTGCTCAGTGGCTTCTCTCCTTTATTGGCTGGTATGAAGGTTGAAATTGCAGACGAAGCTGGATGGAAACCACAAATCGGGTTGTTAGGCCACCTGTACCTGCCCTTCACCGCGGGTTCAGATTATAGACCTGAAACTACGGGAGCCGACTTCCGATTTTCGTTTTCAAATACATTAAGTGATCGTTCAAGTATTGCGTATAATATTGGCGCGCAATGGGGAAATGATTCACCTGAAGTTGCTTATGTCTATACATTAGCCTACGGATTTGCGGTTACCGATCAATTTGGCCTCTATGCTGAGGTCTACGGAGATTTGCCCGAAGACAACCGCGCCAATCATTTATGGGACGCGGGTGTAACCTATATGCTTAAACCGAATCTTCAATTAGACGCCACTGTGGGCAGCAGTTTTACAGAAGGACAAGATCTTTTACTCAGCGCTGGTGCGAGCTTTAGATTTCCAAATTAAAAATTATGATTAAAAACATTACCATAGTCTGTTGCTTAGCGCTGTTGCTTTTTAGTTGTAAAGACAGTACTACAACCACGCCCTCTGACAAACTAAATATTGTTACAACTACCACCATGATCACCGATTTGGTTAAAAACATTGGTGGAGATAAAGTAACAGTAAACGGGTTGATGGGTGCCGGCGTAGATCCGCACTTGTACAAGGCAAGTGAAGGTGACGTGAACAAGTTATATAACGCAGACATCGTTATGTATAATGGATTGCATTTGGAAGGAAAACTGGTAGAAGTTTTTGAAAAAATGGAGCGAACGGGCAAAACCCAAGTGGCGCTGGCGGAAAGCCTAGACAAATCGGGATTGATTGGGTCCGATTATTTTGCTTCCAATTACGATCCGCATGTCTGGTTCAACATCGCGTATTTCAAGCAGTTTACTGCTGAAGTGGCCAAAACCCTTTCAGAAAAGGACCCAGATAACGCCGCGTATTTTCAAAAAAACAAAGAAGAATATCTCCAAAAACTCGACGAACTTGAAGCAATGGTAATGGCCAAGATTGCCACGCTTCCTAAGGAAAAACGAATCTTGGTTACAGCTCACGATGCTTTCAATTACTTCGGAAAAGCATATGATTTTGAGGTGGTGGGTTTGCAAGGACTTTCCACGGCAACCGAAGCCGGCGTGCAAGATGTACAACGCATGTCGCAGTTTATCATGGACAACCAAGTGAATGCCATTTTTGTGGAAAGCTCTGTTCCTAGACGAACAATCGAAGCCTTGCAGCAATCGGTGCAATCAAAAGGTAAAGATGTAAAAATTGGAGGGTCATTGTTCAGTGACGCTCTCGGGAGTCCCAATACACCAGAAGGCACCTATATCGGAATGTTTACCCACAATGTGAATACCATCGTAAACGAATTGCAATGAGTGAACCAAAAATTGCCATACAAGTAGATGACCTCACCGTAGCGTATAACTATAAGCCGGTG
>JAWWCH010000328.1:0-3104 GCA_033720575.1 Marinirhabdus sp. | reverse complement strand
TTGGGGAAGTAGTTTTTCGAATTTAGTAAATGCCGAGTCAATTACGTTGGCTTCCAATCAGTTTTCAGATCTTTCAGGTTTAGCGAACGTACAGACAATATCTTCCACTCTTTTTATTCAAAATGAATTATCGCTAACTTCTGTAAATGGTCTAAGCAATTTAAATTCAGTTGATTCCATTTATTTTTCCAATTGTCCGGCGCTTACTTCCGTCGTAGACTTACAAACCATAGCCACTATAAATTCTATACAATTTACTAATTTAGGAATTACAAGTTTGGCAGGTCTTCAGAATATTAATGCGTTAGACCAATTGCGCATTACCCTCTGTTCCTCGCTTTCTGATATATCTGCGTTGTCAAATTTAAGCAGCTGTTCAATTGTGTATTTTGACAATATTCCCGCCACCGATTTTTCTGCCATGACCACTTCTAATATTGATGAATTAACGTTTAACCGACTGGAAATTACATCCATTCCCCCGTTAGGGTTCTCTAGTAATCCAGTTCTTGTTAGGCTATCTTTAAATAATTTATTGGCTGATCTTTCAAACCTATCCACACTTACTACACTGTCAGACGATCTCTCTATTTCTGAAAACCCTGCGCTAACTAATTTAAATGGCATAGAAAACATTACCAGCATAGGCGGCGATTTGATTATTCGAGAAAATAATGCCTTGGTTGATATCTCGACAATTGATGGACTCGTTTATGTAGGTGGTACCTACAGCGTATATGATAATGCTAGCTTGGACGAATGCTGTGTCATTGAGAATGCATTAGGTCCTGAAACTTATGTAGCAGGAGCATTTAATATTCAGAATAACAATACCAATTGTAGCAGCATTGCTGCAATCATTACCTATTGTGCAGCCACGCAAGTCGATGATGATGGAGATGGCGTAATCAATAGTAATGACAATTGCCCAGATGCAGACAATCCAGATCAAGAAGATACTGATAGCGATGGTGTAGGAGATGCCTGTGATAACTGTCCGTCGGTAGCAAATCCAGCACAAACCGATACTGATGGTGACGGAATAGGAGATGATTGTGAAGGAGCTGCGGGAGGAACCGGGTCCGGTATAGGCGGGGTCGGTATAAACACCACAACACCACATAGCCTCTTAGAAGTAACCGACGGCGATGTTTTTATTAATAACATTCACCGGGGTGTAATCATGAAAAGTGCCTCAGGAAAATGTTTTCGATATCAACCCAACGAAAACGGAGTACTTATCGCAAAAGAAATTACGTGTCCAGATAATTAATAGCTTACATACTCGGTAATCTCTAAGCCATAACCAATCATACCCACACGTTTGGTCTGCTCACTATTAGACAACAATTTAATCTTGTGGATACCTAGATCATGTAAAATTTGAGCACCAATACCAAAATCCTTAGTGTCCATAGAAATACGGGGAGCTTTCACCACTTCATCTTTCTTCTGATTTTCACGTAGTGTTTTGAGACGATTCAATAGATTAAAGGATTGGCTCTGTTGATTGATAAAAACGATGGCCCCTTTACCTTCGGTATTGATGGCACTGAACATATCATCCAGTTTTTTATCGGCATCATTCGTTAATGTGCCCAAAATATCATTATTGACCAATGTAGAATTGACACGAACCAATACAGGTTCGTCTGTTTTCCATGTTCCTTTAGTGAGTGCTATATGCACTTGATCATTTGTAGTTTGTTGATACGCCCGTAATCTAAAACTTCCAAATTTTGTGTTGATCTCGAAGTCTTCTTTTTTCTGAATCAAAGAATCGTGCTCCATTCTGTATGCTACCAAATCTTCAATTGAAACCAATTTCAAGTCAAATTTTCTGGCAACTTCAACCAAATGAGGTAGACGCGCCATGGTTCCATCTTCATTCATGATTTCTACAATCACACCAGCAGGTTGTAGACCTGCCAAGCGTGCAAAATCAATCGCTGCTTCGGTATGGCCCGTTCTTCGCAATACGCCACCGTCTTTTGCCTTCAAAGGGAAAATATGGCCGGGCTTGCTTAAATCGTGCGGACGCGTGTTCGGATCGATAAGCGCTTTGATGGTTTTTGCTCGGTCTGAAGCGGAAATTCCCGTGGTAACTCCATGACCTTTCAAGTCTACGGAAATCGTGAATGCTGTTTCCATCGGGTCTGTATTGTTGCCCGTCATCATCTGCAAGTCTAATTCCTTGCAATGGGTTTCCGTGATCGGAGCACATATGAGTCCGCGCCCATGGGTAGCCATAAAGTTTATGGTTTCAGGCGTTACCAATTCGGCTGCAGCTACAAAATCTCCTTCATTCTCCCGATTTTCATCATCAACAACAATAATAACTTTTCCTTGCCGAATATCGTCAATGGCCTCTTGGATACTGTTTAGTTGAATTTCTGAGCCTGTAATGGTATGCAACATTCTTTTTTACTTTAAAGTGCAAAGATACAGAATTTGTTGGGCTGCACCTATGCTAAAAGGACGAGAACACGAGTATTGCTAATACTTCCGTTGCGCTTTTTTAGGAGATCGTGCGCAGTTCTTCCTTCATTTTTTTCTTGAAGGTATAGTGCAACAAGAGATAAATGGCAGGCCCGAGAAGTAAAAACACGATCCAGCTTGAGATGTCTTGAACATGTCCCACGATTTTCTGGAACCTAGTGTAATGCATAACGCTCTTAATCATGAAAATATAGAAAATGAGCAGGATGAAAAATTGAGAGATTTGTAAAATCGATTTTCCTGTCTCGGCAAAGTGTACATCCCAATTGTTGAATGTAATAAGACCTATTACACCAAGCAACGATAATATATACAGCACAATTGCCTTTTTAGAATCGCTCACAAAATCAGTGTATTCTTCCAATGCTTCAGAGTATTTTTTATTCTCAAAATCTCCGGCCATTTGTAGCTCTAATTCTGAAACACCTTTTTGTTTCAACCGCTCAATAGCCGCGTTTCGCATGTCTTCGGAATAATCATATTGCCGATAGTTTTTGACAATGTCTTTTAATTGGTCATCGGTTCGGGAAAGGATCAAGGCTTTTTCCTGTTGTGTCAGCAGCGCGGCTTTATTGTCCACATTAATGGCCGCATCGGTTTTTTGC
>JAWWCH010000327.1:0-3108 GCA_033720575.1 Marinirhabdus sp. | reverse complement strand
ATCCCAGTACAACCCATTAATATCACTCCCAACCGGATCTTGCGAGCTTTGGAAGTTGCCATCGCCACCACCAGGTAGAAATTGCAAGAAGTGTTCATAATCGAATTCGTTTGGGGCACCGCCGTCGGTTCGCACCTTTTCCCATGCTACATATTCCTGCATAAAATAATGGATGTTCTCGTAAAACAAGAGATCGTAGTCGAAGTTACTTCGCTGATAACCCACCAGCACGTATCTTAAGCCAGAGTGTGGTTGATACAATTCGATTTCGGTAGGGCTCAATTGATTCACATCAAAGGTGTTGAATCCGTCCAAATCGTGATTGATATCGAGTATAAAATCATACGCGTCATACACCCCTACATCGATTCCAAATCCGTAGCCTTGATCCCCAATTCCCACCAAATTATTATTGGCATAAAGTGTACCGTTTCTGAACGACATGGTAAAGGCAATCTGCATAAATGGAATTTGCCCTGCGGCATTCGAACGATTGATATCTACATACCACAACTCATAGCTGTTCAACAATTGATTCAGCGTAATGGCCGGTGCCTCATTGACGATTGGATCTTCTACGATGATTACTTCTTCTCGATAACACGAGCTAAAAAGCAGGGCCAATAGGACGCCTCCAAAAAATAATTTCCATGTCTTCATAATCGTTCGTTTTTGTTCCTTTTCAATTGCCGAAAAGAAATGTTACTCGCTTTTGGAAAATCTAAAAGCGTGCCAAAGTTTTATGCGTCTGTTTTACAATGTGTTATATAGATTTTTATTTTCCGTATTTTTGAGTATCTAAATGATATTTATGGATAATCGACCAAAATTTGCCGTATTTGGGGGTGGTAGCTGGGCTACAGCCATCGTGAAGATGCTTTGTGAGAATCTTGATGAGGTAGGTTGGTATATGCGAAGCGTGTACGCGCTAGAGCACATCAAAAAAGAACAGCACAATCCAAATTATTTGAGCTCGGTTGAATTTGATCCGAAAAAGCTGAAGTTGAGTAGTGACATCAACGAGATGGTCACTTATGCCGATTATCTCATATTTGTGATTCCTTCTGCCTTCGTAGATTCAGAATTAAAAAAATTGACCGTTTCCTTAGAAGGAAAGATTATTTTTTCTGCCATTAAAGGAATTGTGCCTGAAAGCAGCCTCATTGTGGGAGATCACTTCTTTACGCATTATAATATCCCTTTTAAAGATATTGGTGTGATTACCGGGCCCTGTCACGCCGAAGAAGTGGCTTTGGAACGCTTATCTTACCTCACCATTGCCTGCGCAGATAATGAAAAAGCCGAGATAGTGGCCAACAGTTTGAGTTGCGATTATATCAAGTGTACCACCAGTGACGATATCATCGGTGCCGAATATGCTGCCATGTTGAAAAACATCTATGCGCTTGCAGCGGGAATCGCACATGGGTTGGGCTATGGAGATAATTTCCAGAGTGTGTTGATGAGCAACGCCATTCGGGAAATGAAACGGTATGTAAAAAAGGTGCACAAAATGAAACGGGACATCAATGGTTCTGCTTATTTAGGGGATTTGTTGGTGACGGGTTATTCCACTTTTAGTCGAAACAGAATGTTCGGAAACATGATTGGGAAGGGCTACACGGTGAAAAGTGCCCAGATGGAAATGAACATGGTTGCCGAAGGGTACTACGCTACTAAAAGTGCCTACGAGCTCAATCAGAATAAGAAGAAGAAAAAAGCCAAGACTCCGATTATAAACGCTGTGTACAGCATTCTTTACGAAGGAAAAGACCCTAAAAAAGTGTTCAATAAACTCACCGAGAAACTGGATTAATGCCTGCTACCATGGGACAACTCATTAGCGTGCCAACACCCCTTTTTTTCCAATGATCGGAAGTTCGACCGCATTTTCTTCCGTGATCGAAAATCGAGGCAGTTCGAAGCGTTTATCGTATAACTCATTCCCTAAGAAATAGGTAATGGTAAAAAAATTGTCCAGCTTAAATACACTTTGGTCTATGTACTCCAATTTTGCGTAGCTTTTAGCAGGCACCACTTTGATCGATTTCCGCATGGGCGCTGTCATGTCTTTTTCATCATATCCCTGTGCAACCACTAAAACGGTTTCAATGGCTGATTTTCCATCATTAATGAGGTAGATGTTCCAATCGTAGGTATTGTATTCTTCATTGAATTCAAACACTGCCGCGACATACACATCGGTTACTTCAGGTATATGGATGTCTTTCTTCATGCGCGATTTTAGCTAAAACTTTAAAATAGTACGACAGGGCTTAGTCTGCACTCTTGAATTGCGATAAGAAACGAAGATCGTTCTCACTCAGCATTCTGATATCAGGAATTTGGTGCAGCAAGAGGGCGATTCGGTCAATCCCCATTCCAAATGCAAATCCGGAGTACACCGACGAATCGATTCCACAATTCTCGAGTACATTTGGATCTACCATTCCGCAGCCCATAATTTCCAACCATCCCGTTCCCTTGGTCATCTTATAATCGGTTTCTGTTTCCAGCCCCCAGTATACGTCTACTTCAGCACTAGGTTCAGTAAATGGAAAATAGGAAGGACGCAGTCTAATTTTAGACTTTCCGAAGAGTTCGGTGGTAAAATATTGAAGGGTTTGCTTTAAATCTGCGAAGCTCACACCTTTGTCAACATACAGGCCCTCTACCTGATGGAAGAAGCAATGGGATCGTGCAGAGATGGCTTCATTACGATATACCCGTCCGGGTGAAATCGTACGTATGGGCGGTTTGTTCTCTTCCATATACCGCACCTGAACGGTAGAGGTATGCGTTCTTAAAAGCACGTCGGGGTTGGTTTGCACAAAGAAGGTATCCTGCATATCACGGGCCGGGTGGTATTCAGGAAGATTCAAGGCTGTAAAATTGTGCCAATCATCTTCTATCTCAGGTCCTTCAGACACGTTAAACCCGATTCTTGAGAAAATAGAAATGATCTTATTCTTTACAATTGAAATAGGGTGTCTTGATCCCAGTTCGATCGGCTCACCAGGGCGAGACAAATCACCGTATTTCCCAGCTGTTTCTTCCTTTGCCTCTAAGGCTTCCTTTAGCGCAGCAACTTTATCTTGGGCGGCTGTT
>JAWWCH010000326.1:0-3110 GCA_033720575.1 Marinirhabdus sp. | reverse complement strand
TTTAGCGGATGAACCTGAGACGACATTTTGCCCTGCGTAGTCTTTAGTATTAATAAAAATCTGAATAAGACCATTCTCATTATGTTGATCGATATGATAGCGGTAACTACCCAGCAGTTCTGAACGAATGTAATATCGATTCGACTCCCCCGTAGGTAGCTCCGGAACTGTCGGATATTCCAATATCTCTTTCCTTAGACGTTTATATTGAGCAATCGCATCACTGTTCTGGTAACGGTAGACACTGGTAATTAACCTTTGAATATGTGAATAATTTCGACTTGCTTTTGCAGAATAAGTATTGGAAAGTTTTTGTTTTGCCTCTAGCCTACATTCTTTTTTAACTTCAGTTATAAGAGCTGCATATTCTTCCGATAGGTAGGACAAATCTCTGTTATCTGAGGCTAATGTCTGAATGAAATCGTACTCAGCATCAAACATGATGCTTATTTCTCGCTTTTTCCATTCCGTTCTACACATCCGCCCTAAAGCTTGCTCAACAAATCTGTACAAAGCGTATCGATAATCGTCTGTGTCTGTATACAGACCTATCAAAGAATTTACTGACGAACCTTTGACATTTGTTGCTATAAACTTATTCAATATAGGTTTGACATCACTCGCTACTAGTACTTCCTTTTCGTGTAGCATGAGTGCATCATGAACGTTCTTCTTAACTGCATAATATCTGTCTTCTGGTGTTTGGCCTTCATATATCAAACTACCGATCAGACTCTTAGGCTGTTCAATGTATATTGCATCTATATCAGTTTTGTTTTGTATTGGTGGCTCACCATCTGGTCCAATATATACATAATCCTCAAATTTATTTATGCAATACGAAGGTGAGATACCTGCACCTGTTGCTTGGTAGTTAGTTATGACGACTACCTTTTCGTCGCTATTTTCAAGAAGCTGAAGAACTGAGTTGAACTGATCGTTTCTGAATGAGGCAGCATTTATATTTTCAAAAATTTTGACGCCGTATTTGCTTCCAATAAACTCCATGAATCTGAAAAACTCAGCACTCTTGTAGCTGTTATTAAGCATGCAAAATAGATATCGATTCGAATTGTGCTCTGAGAAATTTTTGATAGCGCCAACTAATTTATTTACCCTATTCTTCGCAAAGAAAAGTGATTTAACTGGGACATCCAGTAATTTGCTCATTCGAGTTTCTAACATTAAATCATCTACATGACCTCCCAAAAACTCCTTGTAGAGGGAATCTACCCCACCACCAGCGAGTCTCTCAGAGATAGCTGATACTAAAATGTTTACTTGCTGTTCTTTGTAGCGCCTTTTAGATAAATATTCTCGCTGAATCCCTTGTTTTTGAAGTTTGTTGAGTTTTTTAACCCGGTCTCCTAAAACATTTTCAAGGTATGGCAAATCAAAATTGTGTATAGCCGTTTGACTGGTGGCTGTCGCGCTGATGCCAAGTATTTTTGCGCCTTCTAAAACCCAATTCGCAAGTAATCCTGTTGGTGTTAATGCCAATTCAAAAGTTGCCGCAGTCGCCGTGTTATCTAACTCAGTAAACTTGCTGATCTTTGTTATCTCAAATCCGCTGTCGTGAAAGCTATAGGATTTGTAGTCTTTCTGTACTCGAAAACATAATCGAGCACTTAGGAGAGAAATAACATCATTTCTCAATTCCGCCAATCCAAAGTGGTTCAGGATTTTTACGATGAGATCTTCAGTAGAATGAGGTTTACTACCACTTATTTTTCTCAGGTTATTAGATAACTTATTTGTAGCACTTAGCATTGCATTGCAAAAAGCACGCACAACCTGACTTGCATTGTTAACATAAGTAATTGCACTTTTGTCGCCACTAGTCCCAATTTCATGCGAGCCTTTACATATATCTATCTCAGACTTTAGTTCATCATGTTTGAAATTGATTGCGTGCAACGACATCCTGTCTGATAACAATGTAAAAACACGGTTCTGATTTTCTACGCCTGCTTGTATCGTTTTATCAGTAATATAAGGTCGAAGACCAACACTCCAGCTGGCATCAAACTCTTTTAATTGCTCACGAAACTTGTTAAAACTGTCGTCCACCCCTTCGAACTCGTCATCTCCTTGAACTTTAAAACTATTGAAGCTAGAGTACAGTCTCCTAACTAGGGAGATGACATCAAAGTCCTTAGCACCGTTTAGTAAATGAGTTAGAAACTCTCCTTGTTGGCGATCAAATTCATCAATGACTATTAATGAGTTGTCTAAAATTTCGCTTATTCTGTAATTTCTTTCCAAAGCATGCCAAGGATAAAGCAGCTTTGCCGTTGTCATAAAAAGTACCTGTGTAGAGTCATCATCAATTCGACTGGCAGGGAACAATTTCTCAAGTACCCCCTGAGTTGCTGATGACTTTGATGGTACTGACTTGTTTTGTTTGTCTCTAAAAATAGTTTGTATTGTTCTAAACAACTTACTGTAACGTTCGCTAAGTTCGTCATTTAACTGAGCGTTCTCTACAGAATGTGCTGCTTGAGTCAGAAGCTTAATACTGTCCCTCAGCGAGCTAACTTTAATATAGTTATTTCCTTCGACCTCCGCTAAGAGTAATCTCCAGTCATCTTCACTGAGTTCTTTGATGGACGTTTCTTGCGAGGGAATATGAATTACATTATTCAGGAAAGTCTTTTTCTGTGAAGCAGTCAACAGCGAACTTGAATTAATTCTACCAATAAGTTCGTCATAAGCTTCTTTGACATTTACTCTGAGATTAGTCGTATAAATGAGTTTCCTTCTGGAGTCACTGATTAAGTGCTCAAAAATCAACCTAATTACTTGATGCGTTTTCCCAAGCCCGGTTTGGGCATCAACCAGAGCTATAAAGCCCTGCTCTTCGTTTACAACTTCTGGTCCGGCAAGATCAATGTAGGCTTTAAATAATTCACTATCCATTGGTTTACATCCGTGTTAATTAAAAACTTGGTAAATAATTGAAATTATTAGACATAACGTGAAAAAAACACAGGCCAGAGTTAACTCAGTGAGGTGTCTTTTTTGTAATACGGGATTAAGTATCCAATTACTCCAAGCATTATTAAACATACCCCCATGTACAGCGCAATATCACTGAAAATTATCAAAAT
>JAWWCH010000325.1:0-3127 GCA_033720575.1 Marinirhabdus sp. | reverse complement strand
GAGCCAATCTAATGCGTCGCCAACTATAGATGTCTGGATTGAAAACATTGGGATCATCACTTCCGCCACCGGTCATTAAGATAAAGCCCAATACGATAAAGGCAACGCCTATCAACATAAAGGTGTAGTTTTTCTTTTCAAACACAAAAGTTGTGTTTTTTACTGCTTCTTCTTTTCGTTTTTGTTCTCCCAAAATAGATGTGTTTATTGATTTGCTAAAACCTCAAGTTCACCATTGAATTCGGTATATAATATTTTTCCATCTACCTCCAGCTGTGCAATGTGATTGCTGTTTGAACCCAACCAAGTTTCAGCAAGGTGCAAGGTAGCGCTTTTATTTAAAACAGCCGTTTCAGCGTTGGCTAATGTAAACCCATTTTCAAGTCCACGATTGATGTAATAAAAGTCGCCTTCGGCATTATGGAAAACCAAATCTTTTACACCACCTTCGCTAATTTTGGTGACCTTCATGGTGATCACTTTACAATCTTCTTGGTCAGGATTGCTGATAATGCAGCTTGTTGTTAACGCTAATAACACTAGTGATAATCCTGTTTTTTTAATAATAGAGTTCATCGGTTCGTAAGTTTAAGAAACGTTGCGTTGCGAAAAAGGTGCTCAACCACGTGATAAAAATACCAATCAAAAACACGCCAGTGAACAGGGCCACAAGCAATATCTTATCTTCCAATAGTTGCAATTCAGGGAAACTCAGGTTTAGGTAATACAACACTACACCCATACCAATTAGCGCCAAAACGGCGCCTATCATCCCCAATCGCACGCTTTTCCATATAAAAGGACGCCGAATAAAGCGTTTGGTTGCGCCAACCATTTGCATTGTTTTTATGGTAAACCTCTTCGCATATACCGAAAGTCTGATCGAGCTATTGATCAACAACACCGCAATAAATAAGAACACGCCACTAATGATCAAGACCCAAAGGCTAACTTTTTTGACATTGTCGTTCAACAAGGCAATCAACGGTTTGTCGTACACCACTTCGTCCACAAAATCCTTGGTCATGATTTCAGCAGTAATTTCCTCTAATTTGGTTGGTGATACATAATCGGCCAACATATACACGTCAATGCTGTTTTGCAACGGATTGTACCCTAGGAAATCCATAAAATTTTCGCCTATCGTGGCGGCATGTTCTTCGGCTGCTTGTTCTTTGGAAACGAATTCGGCAGTTTTGGTGTATTCGGCCAGTGCTAAGCTTTGCTTGAGTTCGGTGATTTCAACTTCCTTGGCGCTATCTTTCAAATATACGGTTAGCGCAATCTGCTCTTTAAAATGATCGGCTACTTTTTTGGTGTTCAGCACGAGCAGCCCTAGCAAACCGAGCAGAAATAAAACGAGTGAAATACTGATAACTACAGAAAAATACGACGAAATAAGTCTTCTCTTCTGATATTTTTCGAACGATGATGCCATGGGCGAATTGCGCGATTTAAGTTGTGGTACAATCTTAGGTAAAGGTACAAAACTATCCCAAAGAAGCGTGCCTGCCATTCCGAAGAAATTAAGGGAAATTAGCCGTTGTTCGCATTCCTTCTTCTGGCTTCATTTTACTAACGTTCAAGCTTTCGCCTTTCGTACATTAGCCTTAAATTTGCGCTTTATTTGAATTATCCATTCGCAATGAGCAAGTACCATTTTAACGAGATTGAAGCCAAGTGGCAAGAGTTTTGGGCCAAGAACGAAACTTTTAAAGCTGTAAATAACAGCGATAAGCCCAAATATTACGTGTTAGACATGTTCCCTTATCCTTCCGGAGCTGGGCTGCACGTGGGTCATCCGTTAGGGTATATTGCCAGTGATGTATATGCGCGTTATAAACGGCATCAAGGGTATAACGTCTTACACCCCATGGGATATGATAGTTTTGGTCTGCCAGCAGAGCAATATGCCATTCAGACCGGTCAGCATCCCGCAAATACCACGCAAGTAAACATTGAGGGTGGTGAAGACAAACAGGGAAACAAAATTGCGGGCTATCGCAAGCAGATGGACCAAATCGGTTTTAGTTTTGATTGGAGCCGTGAGGTGCGTACTTCAGATCCGTCGTATTACAAATGGACGCAATGGATATTCATACAATTATTTGATAGCTGGTATGATCATTCAGCTGAAAAGGCACGACCCATTTCAGAATTGACGGCTATTTTTTCTTCGGAAGGAAATGCAGCCGTTGACGCAGCTTGTGACGAATCGATGCAAACCTTCTCGGCAACCGATTGGAAGAATTTTTCAGAAGAGGAGAAAGCACAAATCCTATTGCAATACAGACTTACCTATTTGGCTGAAACTGAAGTGAACTGGTGTCCCGCCTTAGGAACGGTACTCGCTAACGATGAGGTGGTGAACGGGGTTTCTGAACGTGGGGGCCATCCGGTGATCCGTAAGAAAATGAAGCAGTGGAGCATGCGCATTACCGCCTATGCACAGCGCTTGCTTGACGGACTCGAAAAAATTGACTGGCCACAACCCTTGAAAGATTCCCAAACCAATTGGATCGGCCGCTCAGAAGGTGCTACCGTTACTTTTGATGTGAAAGGGCACGATGCCAAAATAGATGTGTTTACCACACGTCCCGATACCATCTTCGGAGTGAGCTTTATGACGCTGGCGCCAGAGCACTATTTGGTTTCAAAAATCACGACACCAGACCAAAAAGAGGAAATAGAAGCCTATGTAGAAGCCACCGCAAAACGAAGCGAACGCGAACGTATGGCCGATGTAAAAACCATTAGTGGAGTGTTCACGGGTGCCTATGCCGAACATCCGTTTACCAAGGAACCTATTCCGATTTGGATTGGTGATTATGTGTTGGCGGGCTACGGAACAGGAGCCGTGATGGCAGTACCGTGTGGCGATCAACGGGATTACGATTTTGCCAAGCATTTTGATATCGCTATCCCGAATATTTTTGAAGGTGTCGATATTTCCGAAGAGGCCTATGCAGAAAAAGATAACGTGAAAATTGCGAATAGCGATTTCTTAAACGGACTCAATTACAAAAAAGCGACCAAAACAGCGATTTACAAACTGGAAGAATTGGGTGCGGGAACAGGTAAAATCAATTACCGATTGCGCGATGCGGTGTTTAGTAGACAACGCTAT
>JAWWCH010000324.1:0-3147 GCA_033720575.1 Marinirhabdus sp. | reverse complement strand
TATTGATTCAATTTTTTAATCAAGTTCAACGCCGAACCTTCGCGATACCACAGAATCTGTGCATCATTATAAGTGTGGTTGGCTTTAATTGTGTCTTTACTTCCATCGGAATGTACCACTTCAATAGTTAGTGGTGTATCCTCGGCAAAGTCGGCAATATCCACAAAATTGAAGGTATCATCTTCTTGGATCTTATCGTAATCAGATTCATCGGCAAAGGTAAGTGCTAACATACCTTGCTTTTTAAGGTTGGTTTCGTGAATTCGTGCAAAACTTTTAACAAGTACTGCTGCTACACCCAAATGGCGTGGTTCCATAGCGGCATGCTCTCTTGAAGAACCTTCACCATAGTTATGGTCACCCACAACAATACTATAAATACCTTTAGCCTTATATTGTCTTTGTGTATCTGGAACGCCTTCATAATCACCTGTAAGCTGGTTCTTAACAAAGTTGGTCTTTTTATTATAGGCGTTCACTGCACCAATCAAGCAGTTATTTGAAATATTATCTAGGTGTCCTCGGTAACGCAACCAAGGTCCAGCCATAGAGATATGGTCTGTAGTACATTTTCCGAAGGCCTTGATCAAAAGTTTCACATCTTGAAGGTCTTCATCCTTAATAGGTTCAAACGGTGTCAATAATTGCAGACGTTCGCTATCTGAAGCCACTTTCACCTCAACGCCACTTCCGTCTTCCATTGGCGCCACGTAGCCGTTTTCTTCAACAGCGAATCCCTTTGGCGGTAGTTCCCAGCCTGTCGGTTCGTCAAATCGAACTTCTTCTCCGTCTTCATTGACGAGTGTATCGGTCATTGGGTTAAAGTCGAGTCTCCCCGAAAACGCAATAGCTGCAGTTAATTCTGGTGAAGCCACAAACGCGTGGGTATTTGGGTTTCCATCGGCACGTTTTGCGAAGTTTCTATTGAAGGAATGCACGATACTATTCTTCGGCGCATTTTTAGGGTCTTCGTATCTTGCCCACTGCCCAATACAAGGTCCGCAAGCGTTCGTAAAAATCTTCGCTCCTAAATCTTCGAAAATACCCAGAATACCATCTCGTTCTGCGGTATAACGTACTTGCTCAGAACCTGGGTTAATGCCGAGTTCCGATTTTATTTTAAGTCCTTTATCTATTCCTTGCTGTGCAATGGAAGAAGCTCTACTCAAATCTTCATATGAAGAGTTTGTACAAGATCCTATCAATCCCCATTCCACCACGATAGGCCAATCATTTTTGGTGGCCTTGTCGGTCATTTCTTTCCCTACATTGGTTGAAAGGTCTGGTGTAAACGGACCATTTAATAATGGACCAAGCTCAGATAAATTAATTTCAATCACCTGATCGAAGTAATCTTCTGGCTTGTCATACACTTCTGGATCTGCAGTGAGGTATTCTTTCACTTTATTGGCAGCATCGGCCACATCAGCTCTTTCGGTAGCTCTCAGGTAGCGTTCCATGGATTCATCGTATCCGAAGGTTGACGTAGTCGCTCCAATTTCGGCACCCATATTACAAATGGTTCCTTTACCGGTACAAGACATCGCTTTTGCGCCTGGTCCGAAATACTCAACAATAGCTCCCGTTCCACCTTTAGCGGTTAAAATTTCAGCCACCTTCAGAATAACATCCTTTGGGGCGGTCCATCCACTCAATTTCCCTGTCAATCTCACACCGATTAACTTCGGAAATTTTAGTTCCCAAGCCATACCGGCCATTACATCTACGGCATCTGCACCACCTACCCCAATGGCAACCATTCCAAGGCCACCGGCATTAACGGTATGTGAATCTGTTCCAATCATCATTCCGCCTGGAAATGCATAATTCTCGAGCACAACTTGGTGGATAATTCCAGCACCGGGTGCCCAGAAACCGATTCCATATTTATTTGAAACCGACTCTAGAAAGTTAAATACCTCGCTGCTCGTTTCGTTGGCATGCTTCAAATCTGCCTTCGCTCCCTGTTTCGCTTGAATTAAGTGATCACAGTGTACGGTAGTAGGTACAGCTACTTTGTCCTTTCCGGCTTGCATAAATTGCAACAGCGCCATTTGTGCGGTAGCATCCTGACAGGCTATACGATCTGGTGCGAAATCGACATAATCTTTCCCTCTAGTAAATGCTTTGGTTGGCATGCCATCCCATAAGTGATTGTACAATATTTTTTCTGAGAGGGTCAGTGGTTTGCCCACAACTTCACGTGCTTTATCAACACGTTCCGCCATACCGGCATACACTTTTTTGATCATATCTATATCGAAAGCCATAGTTTAAAGTTTTTTTGGTTTGAAGTTTACAAATCGGTACCCATGGGTTCCGAAGAATGCATACAAAAGTACGGAAAAAGCTTTTTATTTAAAAATAGTTAACAAAAAACGATTTCAAGTGCTATTAATTTATTAAATATTCAATTTTATTGAAAATAATTAATTATTTGTGAATTTTAAGCCCCGATTTTTATGGATGTGAAAATTACGAATCGCAGAATTTTAACAATTCTACGTACGATGATGTAGAGAATTTGAATTCTGCTACCTGCCAAAGCGCAAATCAATAAAAGCGAACGACAGGCACTCACATTTTGTGAGGATGAAGGTAGGAAAGATTTAGGAAGGCCGAGCCGCTAGTATAAGCTCTTTATGATTTCTTCGATGGTTAGTCCTTCTGCCTCTGCTTTATAGTTTTTTATCAAGCGATGGCGCAAAATACCAATGGCAACCTTCTGAACGTCTTCAATGTCTGGAGAAAATTTACCTCGCAAGGCGGCATTTGCCTTTGCGCCCAAAATAAGATTCTGTGAGGCTCTTGGTCCCGCTCCCCAATCAATATAATTCTTGACAATTTCAGGGGCTGCCTGACTGTTCGGACGTGTCTTTCCAACCAAGGTGACGGCGTATTCAATGACATTGTCTGCAACTGGGATCTTGCGAATCAACTGTTGGTAGTCTATAATTTCTTGGGCTGTGAACAACGCATCTACTGATTGGGTGACGCCGCCGGTTGTGGTTTTCACCACCTCAACTTCTTCAGCGAACGACGGATAGTCTAGATTAATGGCCACCATAAATCGGTCTAATTGAGCTTCCGGTAACGGATACGTTCCTTCCTGTTCTATGGGGTTTTGGGTAGCAAGCACAAAATAGG
>JAWWCH010000323.1:0-3161 GCA_033720575.1 Marinirhabdus sp. | reverse complement strand
TTCGGAATACATACATAGGCCTGAGAATTTACACCACCCCGCCCAGGGATAATCTTTGTGATGATATCAATGATGCCTTGGTTTCCAATGCCTTGAACGCATGAAGCACCCGCACTGCCAATTTCACCCGTATCTGGATCTACTGCAATGATTGAAAAGGTGTCTTGCGCAAAACCAGTAGCGCTTACAAATAGAGATAAGAGAAAGATGTACATGTTTTTCATAACGGTGTCTTTTACGCATAAAGATAGTTAAAAAAAAGAGGCACATCTAATCTACAGTTGGTCTTACAAATTTCACAGTTCGGTTCTTTTTTCTGTGGAAGCTCCTGTATAGGCTGCACTTTTGAACCAAGCAAATAACCAAAATCAACTACCAATGAATCTCATTCTAATCTACTTCTTACGACTTTCAGTGCTATTTTTCTCTGCAACGCTTTGGTCTCAGCAGACGGTTTCTGGTACTGTGATTCAAAAAAACGGACAGCCTATCTTCGGTGCTAACGTCTACCTTGAAGGCACCTATGACGGGGCGTCTACCGGTGAAGACGGCCAATTTTCGTTTGAAACTTCCGAAACCGGGGTTCAGACCTTGGTCATCTCAGATGTTACTTATGAACCCTTTACGATGGCTGCTGACGTGAGTAGTATGGGCAATCTAACCTTGACCTTGCGTGAAGATGTCAATTCCTTAGATACCGTTGTTATTTCAGCTGGAAGCCTCGAGGCTAGTGATAATAGCAAGGTATCTGTGTTAAAACCGCTAGATGTGGTAACTACGGCAAGTGCTCTAGGTGATTTTGTGGGTGCCCTTCAAACCTTACCAGGAACCACTACGGTTGCCGAAGACGGAAGACTTTTTGTTCGTGGCGGAGATGCCAATGAGACCCAGATCTTTATCGATGGAATTCGAGTTTTTTCGCCCTATACACCAACCACCAACAATATTCCCACACGAGGAAGATACAGTCCGTTTTTATTTGATGGCATTACCTTTTCAACAGGTGGGTATTCCGCAGAATACGGCCAGGCGCTGTCTTCCGTCTTACTGTTGAACACGGTAGACGAACCGGATCAAGAAAAGACAGAAGTCGCCCTTATGAGCGTAGGTGGCGGATTGGGAAATACACAGAAGTGGGAGAACCGTTCGCTTAGCGTAAATGCAACCTATCTTAACCTTGCACCTTATATCGCATTGATTCCAGATCGAAATAGCTGGCAAAAACCGTTTGAAAATTTTGCGGGGGAAACGGTTTTTCGGAATGCTTTTAAAAATGGGCTTTTCAAATGGTATGCTGCTTATGATGCCACCAACTTTGAATTGACCCAGGAAGATATAGATTTGGAAGAAGGCGTAAACTTCAAATTGAATAACAATAACTTTTACACCAATGCGAGTTACACGGGTTCGATTTCTGATTCTTGGAATATTGATACCGGTGGTAGTTATACCTATTCAACGTCAACGATTGGAGTTCTTGGCAATGACATTTCCAACCGTGAACATTCGATGCACCTTAAGGCAAAAGTTAGAAAGCGATTCAGCAATCGCGTGAAATTGCATCTTGGGGTAGAACAGTTTTTGACCCATTTTGATGAAGATTTTTCAGATCCAACAGAAAAGATCACCTATGGGTTTACAAATGATATTAGTGCGGCGTTCGCCGAAACCGATGTGGTTTTCTCCAAGAAATTTGCTTTAAAAGCTGGAATTCGGGGAGAATACAGCGCATTGTTCGAGGAAGTCACGGTTTCCCCCAGAATATCAGTTGCTTATAAAACCGGAAATGATAGTCAACTGTCATTGGCCTACGGCGATTTCTACCAACAGCCAGGCACTGAAATTTTAAAATTTGAACAGGCGTTGGAAGCACAAAAGACACAACATTATATTTTGAATTACCAATACGTAGCCAACAACAGGATCTTTCGGGCAGAGGCGTACAGAAAGGAATACGACCAATTGGTAACCTTTACCGAAAACATACCCACTTTCGATAGTGTGTATACGAATACCGGCGACGGCTATGCACAGGGCATCGATTTCTTTTGGAGAGATAATGAAAGTTTAAAAAATGTTGATTATTGGGTGAGCTATTCGTTCTTGGATACCGAACGAAAGTACCGCAATTATCCAGAGACGGCTACACCATCATTCGCCAATACGCACAATGCCTCAGTTGTGGCAAAATATTGGGTAGAGGATTGGAAGAGCCAATTTGGTTTTAGCTATCAGTATGGGAGCGGTCGTACGTATACTGACTTGAATTCGCCAGGGTTTTTACAGGCAAAAACGAAAGATTTCAATAGCTTAAGTCTCAATTGGGCCTATTTGATTACCCAACAGCAGATTTTATACGTTTCTGTGAACAATGTCCTCGGTTTTTCGAACATCAACGGTTATCAATACTCAAGAACCCCGAATGCCAATGGTAATTTCAACCGACGTGAACTGCGTCCCGCGGCCGATCAGTTTTTCTTCGTTGGCTTCTTTTGGACGATTAGTGACGACGGAAATGACAATCAATTGGACAATCTCTAGACTATGATGCTTACAGTTCAGTAGCAGAATTTGACACTTCAGTCGATTGTTTTTTCAAAATAACGGCAAACTCCAGACATTTCAACTTTAAACAAAAACCACCATGCAAACACTTTTTACTTATTTTGCCATAGCATTGAGCATTACACTTACGGCGCAGACCCAATATGAAACAGGCATGCGCAAAGCCTTCGAATTGTGGCAGGGGGATAAATCAAGTCAGGCCGCAAATCTCTTTGAACGCATCGCCCAAGCCGAGCCCGATAATTGGTTGCCTGCTTTTTACGTGGCACAGATCAACGTTATTCATAGTTTTTCAGAAACCGATAAAAGCAAATTGGTGCCCCAACTACAAAAAGCACAAGATTATATTAATGATGCGAAAGCAATTTCAAGAGATAATCCTGAAATTCTGGTGTTAGAAGCGCAGATGTTGACGTCGTGGATTGTTTTTGACGGACAAAAATACGGGATGAAATACAGTGGGAAGATCAACGAGTTGTATCAAAAAGCGGCATTGGTGGCACCTGATAATCCGAGGGTTGTATTGGGCAAAACCGAATGGGAAATTGGAGCTGCTAAATGGTTTGGCAAATCTACAACCCCCTACTGTAATGATC
>JAWWCH010000322.1:0-3163 GCA_033720575.1 Marinirhabdus sp. | reverse complement strand
TTTAAAGACATTAAAATTGAACCTAAAAAGTAACATCATGAATACGAAACAAATAATCCTCATTGTAGTCTGTGCATTTCTGACAACCCAAACAGGAGAAGCACAGATCTTTAAAAAAATCAAAGAGAAAATAAATCAAGTGTCTGGGAACACACAATCTAATGAAACCAATAGTCAAAATACAGATTCTACAGCTAACAACGCACCAACCGCTGAAGAGCAACAAGCAGCGAATATCAGGATGGGTAATATTTTTGGTGGTGGACTCCAAGAAATAAGAGATTCCTATACTTTTTCCTACAGTTTAGTATATCAAATTACAACCAACAAAGAATCGATGGCTTTAGAATATTTATTGGAACCAGAAGCAGACTACTTTGCGAACCAAATGAATGAGCAGCAAGGAAATCAACTAATGGTGTATGATTTTAAAAAGAATGCCATGGTAACCTTTATGGATAATGACGGACAAAAAATGGCCATGAAGATGAAGATGCCCAGTATGAAGAAAATGGAAAAGAAATTTGGAAAAAAAATACTTCCAGACGATGATGAAGAAGGTTATGAAATTGTTCCCATTGAAAGCAAAACAATTTTGGGTTACAATTGCGACGGTTATCAGGTCACCTCCAAGGATGGTGTGGGTAGGTTTTGGGTCACTAATGAAGCTCCAGTAACCATAAACGAAGTGTATGCTAATTTTAAATCACTTCCCAAAAAAGCTAGAAATTATCCCCTCACGGTGAATTCATTGATACTAGAAATGAATTACTCACCCAATCGTGGCAAAAAAGACACTATGGAAATGGTATGTACAAAACTAACAGAAAAAGATTTTGAAATTCGTAAAGAAGATTACCAATCAGGTTTTTAAATGTAAAATTATTAATGTGAAGACTTTTATAACAATACTAGCGCTCTTGATATTATCAAATACCGCATTCTGCCAAGAAACTGAAGCGTCAAAAAATGCTTCGAAGGAATATCAGGATTTTGTTGAAGACATGTTTGATGACGAAGAGGAGGAGGACGATTTAAACTCCCAAAATAGGCAGTTTAATATGCCAAGTGACGAAGATATTCTAAAGTTCCGTTATGCCATGCGAAATCTTGGTGGGTCTTTCGGCACCTATTTTAGAACACTGGAAAACACCTACGCTTTGACACAAGAAGATTGCTCTAAAACATATACCTGTATGGTCAATTTTCTTTTAAAATTGGAAACAATAGTGCACTTAGAAAATAGGCTTCAAGAAAACATATCTTGTAAGGACAGACAGATTAGAATAGAAGATTATATCTTATTCATTGGAATGATCAATCTCGACATCTATTGCATCGATCATTTACATCCTGACAATGATAATTTAACCGACGAAGCTATAGTAGATGTGATGCTTGCTATGAGCGAAGCAAATGAATCAACACTTGGCAGATATTTGGATTTCAAAAGTTATAAAGATATTAGAAATTATGCACAGCCTAATTGCGCAAATGATTTAGAAGAGAATTGTTCTTGTGGTGAGTTCATAGGTACCTTAGATCTAAATCAAAAGAATATAGTTTTAAAAGACCTACGTACACTTATAGATGCCATAAATCCATTTTGGCAAGCACAAAAAGCGCTTCAACTAAATCAAGAATTACAGACTATAACACCTTGCGCAAAATAATGTGCCACAATTATTACTATAGCTATGACCAACATGTCCGTTTGCTTCTATTGCTTAACAATCGGTTACTCATTAGTGAAAAGAATCCAGATTCATAGGAAAGATAGTATGGATTACAATTAAAACTAAAACTTCATGATTAATGATTGTAGCAGATGGAGTGTACATCATGATCTGACAAAAAATTTAAATTGCGCACAGACATCCGCCTGATAACTGATAGTATCAGTACATTATGCAAGGTCAAAAAGCCTTCGAAATTAATGGAAGACTAAAAGCACTGCACTGTAATAATTAACCGACAAAAAATAAACGTCGTAAAAAAAATAAAAATGAACTATCTAAAAAAATTAACCGCAGTCTTCTTGCTCTGCATCCTCTTAGCCTGTTGTGGAAACGATACTAAGAAAGTGTCGACTGATGTTATGAATTCGACTCAAAACATAAAGAATGTAAAAGAACTGGCAGATGAAGCATCCAGCATGCAAGAAAACATGTCGAAACTCCAAAAAATCGATCACCTAACCAAAGAACAATGGCAATCTTGGTTACCCGAGACCCTATATAATTTACCGATAACATCTTCGCAAATAAACTTTCTACCCGGTTTAGGGTCCGCTAGCGCCACCTATTCTGTAGGGAACAAGAGAATTCGTGTCATGGTTATAGATGGTGCGGGAGAGAAAGGTGCCAATGCAGTGGGGGCTTATCGTGCGTCAAGCAAAATAGAGTATAATGACGAAGGTAACTGGGGATCGACCAAGACAGTAAAAATAGACAACCATAATGCTAAGTTGAGTGACTTAAAAAATGGTAAGTACAGTGTCTCCATGTTCTATAACGAACGTTTTGCTGTAGATATTGAAACACACGAATTGCCAGGGGAAGCTTTAGAGCAGATTATTGAGCAATTAAATTTAAACGAATTAAAGAATTTATAAATATCATGCCATATAAAAGTATTATAAAAGTTAGAACACTTTATAATACAATTATTCTTTTCTAACCAACCAAATTATTTTTATAAAAGGCTCCTTCTGGAGTCTTTTTTTGGCAACGGCCGGGCTATGCGCTGTATCCCCGATATCTATCGGGGGATGCCGCTGCTATCCCTGTTGCGGCCTTGGAAAGGCCTTACATAAATATCCCCCTATCATTCACAGAAGGCCCCGAAGGGTCGGGAGAACGGCAACGGTACATCATTGCCGGGGGGGTGTACCGTATATCTTGGGCCGCCGTTGCCACCACGGGATCCGTGGGAAAAAACCGGGCACAAAAAAAGGTCCAACCTATTTCTAGATTGGACCTTGTAAGAAGGCGGCGACCTACTTTCCCACGGATGTAGTATCATCGGCGCAAACGGGCTTAACGTCTCTGTTCGGAATGGTAAGAGGTGAGCCCCGTCGCTATAACCCCCTTGGTTTTATGACCTATCGGGTTCTCCCGATACTGTCACCCCGCGATCGTTGCGGGGAAATATCTTGACATAC
>JAWWCH010000321.1:0-3168 GCA_033720575.1 Marinirhabdus sp. | reverse complement strand
GAATATGGTCATAATCTATAGTAACCAACTCCTTGTCAAAATATTGATCGCCCACTTGAACGAGTGAACGCAACGCGCCTTCACTTTGCTCTTTCGGAGGTATGACCGTGAATTGCAAGGTTTGTGATTGTCCTTTTTTCTCAATATTAAATACGCCCTGAGAAGGTTGTACCACCCAGCCTTTTGGATGTTGTAGCGTGACGGACCCCGTAATATTATTTTGTCCAGCCGTAACAACAACTGGAACTTCACGTGCTGCTTCTGACGAAAAAATCAAAACTTTTTCAGGAATACTGGAAGAAACCGCAGGTAACACTTCAAGGGGTTGGTACACTTCTCCTTTTACCGGATCAGTATATTTATAGACCACATTTCGATTTACTTTCATTGAAGTTTTCTGTAGTTGAATGTCGAATAGTAATTGCTCTGGAGCAGGGGTTTCAGGCATCCCAATCATATCTTCAGGTGCGCGGTACATCCCTAGTGTGCCTTCTTCCTTCAGCCAATATGGTGCCGAAACTGATGCAGACGCATTTGGTATGGTAAGGGTAAATTCTTTCTTTTGGTTTGGAAGCAAGGTTTCATTCGTAGCTAAAAGTAGAGTGCCTTTTGAATTGTGAATGCTATTTAGAACCACTGGATAATCACTTCGGTTAATGGCTTCCACAGTAACCTCATAGCTACTTCTCGGAATGACCGAATTTTCGCTAGCCACCGCTTCTAAGAATATTCCACCGCAATCTAAGATCAGGCTTTGAAGCTGTTCCATCTTGATCTTTCGCCAATGCTCATCTTTAAGATTTTTTACCAAATCATAGGCTTTAGTGAGCTCTGGTAGCATGGCAGAGGGGTTCTGAAAATTGAAATTTTCTTCAAGCGGATTCAAAATAGCGCCTATGGCATCTCCTCCTTCAAGGCGCGACCAACTAGTATCGATGCCGTCGAAGAGATTCGATTTATCTTTGGGGAAATCACCTTTCAAGAACTCAAGGTATTCCGTTTGACTGCCTCTACTTCCCGTGCTTCCGAAGCCTTGCGATTTGTGCATGCTTCTACTCAGTGATGCAATCTCACCGTTGGAAAGACCGAGTAAGGGGTAATAACCACCTGTTTCTACTTCAACCAGATTGGTCTTGTCTGCTTTTTCGAAGTTCTCCTGACTTCCATAAAACCACCAAGACGTATTGAAGAACAACCGCTTGGGCTGCCATGTCCCAAACGCCTTGGCAGACGCTGGATACTTGGAAGCATCATTCAAAATATCGAAGGCCTCAACACTCAACATCGCAGATGACGTATGATGTCCGTGCGTAGAGCCGGGATTTCGGTGGTTAAATCGGTTGACAATGATATCGGGCTTAAATTTTCTGATGGCACGCACTACGTCGCCCAACACTTCTTCCTTGTTCCAAATGGCCAAGGTTTCGTCTGGATGTTTCGAATATCCAAAATCATTTGCGCGTGTAAAGAGTTGTTGTCCGCCATCTGTACGTCGTGCAGCCAATAATTCTTGGGTTCGAATCACACCGAGCAATTCACGAATTTCTGGTCCCACAAGGTTTTGTCCTCCATCCCCCCTTGTAAGTGACAAATAGGCCGTTCTTGCTTTTACATCATTTGCCAGATAGGAGATGAGCCGCGTATTTTCATCATCGGGATGTGCGGCAACATACAAGGCCGAACCTACAAAGTTTACTTTTTGAAGATTGTGATAGATTTCTGAGGCAGTCGGTTTGGAAGGTTGTTGGGCAACGAGCGTTGCGAAACTAAATATGAATAATGCTAGGAAAGCCTTTTGTTTTCTGAACATTGTATAAATTTTTCAGTGTACGTCAAATATACCCAAAATGAAGAATGGCTTTAGTCTATTGGGTGTTCTTTAACATTTTTGTCGTGTGCGTCATCTTCACTGGCTTCGGGGTGAAAAAGTTCTTCTACAAGCTCCATCTCGTCAGGTTTTAGAACGCTAACCCCTTTTTGTAGAATGAGGCTATTTGGGTAGGTGATGGTTTCCCCTTTTACCGTTTTAATAATGATGTGGAAGGTTTTGATATCTTCGATGATTCCTTCATAGTTATGGTCTTTGTCGTGCACTTTTACGTAATCACCAATTTTATACGGAAATATGAAGAACATGATGATACCGCTGGTAATATTGCTGAGAATAGACCACTGCGCAAAAAAGCCGACGCCGATCACTGCGAAAACTGATAAAATGACCGAACCAAAATTTTGGAAATCGACCCCCCAAATAATGATGAGGGTCACCACGCCCAAGAAGATTGTGGCATAATTGATATGTTTTACGATAAGCCCTGTGCGGTGTTCAACCCTTTCGTATTTACGGGCAAATCTTCGGGTTACCATGATTAAGATGAATCGTAGTAACAACAGCACCACTAAGGCGCAAATGGTTTGAATTCCGTGGTAATAAAAGTAATTTTCCATAGTCAGCTTATAACCCGAGTGAATCTCTAAGATACCTAAAAGAATTGCCATTCTGGCTCCAATAGGCGGTTTTTAGTTGTTTGATTCTTTCCGCTTTGGTCACCAATCCGTTGTCGTGCGTCTCTTCCCACGAGTTAATAGTATGTGGAAATTCAGTAGTGAACGAAAGAGACAGACTTCTTTGTAGATCGGGGTAGGTAATGCGGTAGGTGGTTATGGTATCATTGGCTTCCAAAGCCCCGATGGCGGAGTGAATTTTTAGGTCGCGATGACTCATTCTGAAATATTCAAACGATGGCAACATAGAGAATTCACCCGTAGGCAATTCTTCTGGATTGATGCGTATGACATTCCAGATATCACTTTCCAAATGTGTTAAAGGTAGGGTGGTCTCTAGGTCTGCTTCTCCTTCAAAATACGAATGTTGCACAATGTCAAATTCATCACGCTGGTTCAACTGAATGTATACATGGCCGCACCATTCCTGCATGGAATGTGAAACTTTTATGGCAGCCGTTTTTTCTTCCAAAGGCGTAAAGGTGCTGGTCATGACCGAATAGGGATAGATGCCCGTGATAAATTTTTTAGTCTGATTCAGTTTTAAAACAGGAATGGTTTGATCAGTGGCCGAATTGGCCTTTACTTGTGCTTCAGGCAAAAAATCTTCAGTGACAAAAATAGTTACTGCTGTACCTTCTCGTAATTCACCATAGCGCTCCT
>JAWWCH010000320.1:0-3179 GCA_033720575.1 Marinirhabdus sp. | reverse complement strand
TTTTCTTGAACTGGTTGAATTGGGTGGCTGCATCGCCAACTACCAAATATGCCATCTTAGATTCATCTAAGTACTTATTGGCCAATTCTTTGTGTTGTTCAAGTGTCATATTGCGAATCACATCTTCTTCCTTTTCAATATAATCGGAATCTAAATCGTAACTGCTCATTTCCTGCAACATACCCAATAAAGAATACTGCGTTTCGAAACGACGTGCATTCGATTTGATCATCGCATTTTTGGTGAATTCTAGATCTTCTTCAGAAATACCATCTTTGTACTTGGCAATTTGATCTTTAAAAATCTGAACCGATTCACCGGTAGTATTGGTTCTCACACTTGAAGACGCCGTGAATGTTCCTGGGATTTTACTTCCGCTAAAACCAGTACGCGCCCCGTAAGTGTATCCTTTTTCTTCACGCAATACTAGGTTTACATTTCCGCTAAATGAACCTCCCAACTTATAGTTCATCACTTCCGCAGGATAGAAATCGGCATCTGTTCTTGGCAACGCAATGTACCCAATGTTGATCACCGATTGCTTCGCATTTGGAACGTCAACAAAATACAGACTGGCATTTTCTCGGTCGTCTTTGATAGGATATTCTGGAATGGTCACCTCTTTGGCAGCCCATCCATTTTCAAGGCTTTCCAAAGTGTTTAGCACCGCAGATTTGTCAATTTTACCCACCACGTGGAATCTGCTCACTGAAGGTGAAATATACTTGTTGTAGTACTCCTTCAAATCTTCCATCGTAATGGCTTCTACTGATTCTTCGGTACCGCTGGTTGGCATGCTAAAGATATGGTCTTCACCATATAATAATTTGTTGTACACATTTCTTGCCACAACATTCGGATTGGCATCACTTCGCTTGATCTGATTGATGGTAGCCGTTTTGATACGTGCAAACTCTTCTTCGTCCCAACGTGGCTCCAATAGAATTTCTTCCACCAAATCCATCGTTTTATCGAAGTTTCTGGTCAAGGTGTTTCCTTGTACCACAATAGACTCACGCGTGGTGTACATGTTGATAGACGCACCCAGAAGCTCAATCTCTTCTTCCAATTCCTCAGGAGTTTTGGTGGCTGTTCCTTCCATCATGATGTCGCTCATTAAATTGGCTACACCATTCTTGTCTTTGTTGTCCAACAAATGTCCTCCTTCAATCACAAGGCTAAAGTTTACGGTCGGAATTTCATTTTGTGAGATTCCGTACACTTCCATACCGTTGCTCAATTCGGTGTTCCAACTTTCTGGAACGTTTAATTGGGGAGTTTCGCCTGCTTCTGGCTCAACACTTCGGTCAAAGTTAGATGGTGTCTTTGCAATTTCAGTTTCTTCATCAACTACTGTTTTCTCAACGTTTTCGGTAATTTCTTCCTCAACCACCTCGGCTTTTTCTGAATTTTCTGCGATCAACTCGGTCTTTCCTTTTGGAACAAAACTCGTCATCACAAATGGCTTGCCTTTGATGTACTTGTTATACACGTTCATCACGTCTTCTTTGGTCACCGCTTTGATGTTTTCAATATCCTTTTCAATAAAACCAGGATCTCCTGCAAAGGTGTTATAACTTGCCAATTGGAACGATTTATTCAACACACTACTGATACCGTTATAGAAACTTGTTTCCAATCCCGCTTTAATACGTTCTACATCACGCTCGGTTACACCGTCTTTTTCAAACATTTGAAAGGCTTCATTGATTCCTGCTTCCACTTCATCCAGATCAACTCCGTCGTTTGCAGTAATGATGATATGGAACTCCCCTGCCAATTCTTGGCTACTGTTATAGGCTGTAGTTCTTGACGTAAGTTTTTTGTCTTTTACCAATACTTTGTACAATGGCGCTTTCTTTCCGCTAGATAATATTTCTGCTAAGAAATCTAGGGCGTACGCATCATCCGTATATTGTTGAACGGTAGGCCATACCATATTTAGTTGTGGTGCCGTTGCAAAATTGTCTTCATGATACAGTCGCTTTGTTTCTGAAATGGTCACCGGACGAGGTTCCAATTTCGCTACTTCTTGACGCTTTTTGATCTCGCCAAAATATTTTTCGATCAATTGTTTGGCTTCAGCCGTTTCAAAATCTCCAGCCAGCACCAACGTGGCGTTGTTTGGGCCGTAAAAGCGATCGTAAAACTCGCGTACATCATCTACGGTTGCATTTTGCAAATCTTCAAGCTCACCGATAACTTGCCAGTTATAGGGGTGGTCTTCCGGATAAATATTCTTGTCGAGCACCCAATTGGTGTGTCCGTAGGGGTTATTATCAACACGTTGACGTTTCTCATTCTGTACTACTTCCTGCTGGTTGGCAAAAGCAGACGCCGTGACAGTATTGATGAAAAAGCCCATACGATCACTTTCTAACCACAGTACTTTTTCCAACGCATTTTTAGGAACGATTTCATAGTACACCGTACCATCTTTCCAAGTACCACCGTTCAGGGTACCTCCCGCATCTTGTATTTTTTTAAAGAATTGATCTTGGGGTACATTTTCAGACTCTTGGAACAACATATGCTCAAATAAGTGGGCAAAACCGGTACGGCCAGCCTTTTCGCGATTAGATCCTACGCCATACTGAATGGCAACAGATACAATAGGATCACTTTTATCTTGATGTAGAATGACATCCAGCCCATTTTCGAGCTCATACTTTTCATAATCGATTGAAAAATTGGTGTCTTCTTCTACAGAAGCGGTTTCTTTTGATTTATCATCGCAAGAAATAAAACTTAGGCTCATAAGCAAAACCATTGCAAATGAACCTTTAAATAAGGATTTCATTATCATTACTATAGGAATTTGATTGAAAATCAAAGATACAATCGACGCTTACCCAAAACGTTAAAGCATTGTTAAATTGAGTGCCTTTGTTAAGATGATCTCATTGATACCCCAAACCACCCTTCCCGATCCAGACTTCTGTATTGAATGGCTTCGGAAATGTGTGATCCCTGAATGGCTGCACTCCCCTCCAAATCGGCTATGGTTCGGGCTACCTTCAAAATTCGATCATAGGCCCTTGCGGATAGCTGATGGCGTTCCATGGCGGTTTTGAGCAGTTGGAGCGAAGCCTCATCCAATTGACAATAGGTTCTGATCTGTTTTACTCCCATCTGAGCGTTGTAATGGATGTGATGGATTTGCTCAAAACGTTTCGCCT
>JAWWCH010000319.1:0-3185 GCA_033720575.1 Marinirhabdus sp. | reverse complement strand
TTCACTTTTTCAGGATAACTCAAGGCAACGGCAAAACTTAAGATGGTGCCTTGACTAAAACCTAATAAGGTGATGTTCTCTGCATCCACCTGATACTTTTCAACGATTTCATCGAGGCATTTTACCACAAGTTCACGAGATGCAATGGCCTGTTCATCGTCGCTAAATTTTCCATTGGCGTCATCAAAATAGATATTGTACCAAGCGTTTCCATAAGGTTGCATCGGTATGGGCGCTTTCAGTGAAATTATGGCATACGATTCTGGGAGTTCGCTTGCAAACGAAAAGAGGTCATTTTCGTCGCTACCAAACCCGTGAAGCATTACAATCGCTGCAGGTTTTCTATCTGTGTTCGTAGAAGGCTTAAAGTTATGTTCTAGTGATAAATTCTGTTTTTTCATAGTAATCGTTAAGGTACAAAACTGCATTTTTTTCAGCGGATTTGCAGTCTTAAATTCGTTTTAAAATTTTCTGAATAGCGGATCCAACAATCGGTACAGGTGTTTGGGAACCTTCAGCAGCGGCCATTATTCCCAGAAGCAATAGGGTTACAATACCAACATACATCACGATAGAGAGTATAGGGATTGAAAGAAACCCCCATAGAAACTCCGTCAGCACGCCATAAATGAAACCGATGAGATATAACCCGAGACTTTGTCTAATATGAAATTTAAGGAAGGCGTTTGGTCTCTTTTTTTCCGAAAACCAAGCAATTATGAGTCCGACGGGAGTAAGATAGGCTATAGGCGCTATTGAAGTGTTATGTGCATCCATTGGGATAGGAGCAGATATTATTTGGACGTTCCCAAAAAGGTAAACCATTCTTGAAATTTAGCACTCAAGACCGGAACCCCCATTTTTTTATCTCGAATGGCCATAATTAACGAAAACAACCACAGAAGCACGGTGGTAATGTACAAGACATCTCCCACTAGTAAATGAATTTGGTATTGGGTTACTACGGCTATTAAAAACATCAGACACAGTCCGAACATGTTTTTAATGTGCCATGTGGCGAAAACCTCTGGCTTATCTTTGTTCATAGACCAAGCGATGAACCATCCGGCAATGGTAATGTATGCGATGACTGCTGTTGATTTTCCAGGAGGTGGATTAGCCATTGAGCTTCAGTTTTTTGTTGGCGTAAATTCCGTATACTTTTCCTTTCATAGGTGCTCCAAGGAGCGCAGCATTGCTGGATTTTGAGAGAATATCCGCTTTATCAAACGTCCATTTCGGTTCTGGGTCAAAGAGCGTAAGATCTGCTTTAATCCCCTCCTCAATTGCCTTACACGGCAATCCGAAACGTTTTTTGAGTCCCATAAGCCCTTGTACCGCAGTTTCTAGCCCCATGGCATGGTTCAATGCGCCAAAACAACTTTCTAAGCCAATGCTACCAAAAGCGGCATGATCAAATTCGGTTTGCTTGTCTTCAATGGTTCGTGGATCGTGCTGACTCGTAACCCCATCTATCACACCGTCTTTCAATCCTTTTTTAAGGGCTTTTACATCTTCGGAAGTACGCAGCGGCGGAAGCAGTTTGTAATTGCTGTCAAAGCTTTCCAGCGAATCATCAGTAAGACAAAGGTTATTAATGGAAACACTACAACTCACATCCAGGCCATTCTTTTTGGCTTCTTTGATGAGTTGCACAGATTTTTTGGTCGAAATGGTAGGAATGTGGAGTTTTCCACCGGTGTATTCAAGCAGATATAAGTCTCTCGTAATCTGTAGTTCTTCAGAAATGGCCGGAATGCCTTTTAATCCCAATTTGGTACTGTTGATTTGTTCATTCACCAAACCTGATCGTGCAATTGAGGGATCCATGGGGAACGATTGTATCAGTGCATCAAAGTTTTGGGCATATTGCAGTGCAATTTTTAACAGGTTTGCATTTTCAATAGGGCGGAGGTAGTCGTAAAAACCGATTGCACCTTCCGAAGCCATATCGAACAATTCGGCTAAGTCTTTTCCTTCACTTTTCATAGTTAGTGCACCTAATGCATGCAGACTTACCGCGTTCTTGGTGCTCTTGGCTTTTAGGTATTGGATACCCGACTTGCTGTCTGCTACCGGTTGGGTAGCCGAATTTACAGCGACGTGCGTGAACCCAGAAGCTGCGGCAGTTGCGAGACCATTTGCCACCGTTTCTCGATCTTCATATCCTGGTTCGCCAAAGCACACGCTGCTATCAAACCATCCACAGGAAATATGCAAATTTTGGAGTGCGACCTTTTTGGCAGCATCATGATCGATTTTTGCGGCAATTTTTGTAATGGTACCATTTTCGATGAGCACATCACGTGTTTTGAGGTGGTGCTTGCTTTTTGCGTCCACGATGGTGGCACTTTTAATCAGAATTGTACTCATACTCAAGATTTATAAAATTTCAATACCAACATTTCTAGAATCAAGAACAGCAATGCAAAAATAACAAACCATTTCCAGAAGCTCTGAATGTTGTTTTCTTCTGCTATGGATGTGAACAAGTCGTCAATGCTATCATAAGTCCTCACGCCTTCCCAGTCTGCCGTATCGTGGTATTGTAATTTGCTTTCGCTGCGCGGATAATTATAGCTGATGTCTTCAATGGCTGTACCTTTGCTTTCCAAACTGTAGATGCCCGCTCTACGGGGCTCGTCTGTGGTGGTAATCTCTACCGAGTTTGCTTTTGCCTGCTGCATGGGCACAAAACTGGAAATACTGTCCTTAAGCGTCACAATTTCATCTTGTAACAGTGAAATTGAAGTGGCGTAGGTGTTTTGTTTCCCTGTGTTATAATACAATTGCGGTATTTGCAAACTTTGCTGCGCCATATTCAGAAGGGTAGGAACAATCAATGGCGAATTTTTGAAGTTACTATTCTCATTGTTTATGGGCGCTGAAAGAGAATAGACACTTCCCTGTAGAATGATAAATGGCTTCCCATCTTCAAAACGCAGAGCTGCATTGGCATTGGTTTGCAAATTGTAATAGGTGTTTACCTTGGGGTATTGAAAATTGGTTACCTGTTTTTCGAACACATCGGCATACAGCGGGTGTGCAAAATTGATCTGTGTGATTTGCTTTTCCTGCTGAATAAGGGGACCAAAAGTTCCCAATCGCAAGTTTGCTAACAGTGAATTGTACTCGTCCATTCTCCCATTTGCTGAAGGAATGATCAACGCGCTACCGCCTTTTGA
>JAWWCH010000318.1:0-3191 GCA_033720575.1 Marinirhabdus sp. | reverse complement strand
GGTTACTCTTTATGAGATCGTACCTGAGGCTGGGGTGAAGATCTCTAAGATCAAGAACTTAGAAGATGATATTGCGCTTAGTTTAGCTGCTTTAGGTATCAGGATCATTGCTCCCATACCGGGAAAAGGAACCATCGGTATTGAAGTGCCCAATAAGAATCCGCGTATTGTCTCTATGCGTTCGGCCATTGCATCGCCAAAATTCCAGAATGCAGAAATGGAACTTCCCATCACCTTGGGAAAAACCATCAGCAATGAAACTTTTGTAGTTGATTTGGCCAAGATGCCGCATTTGCTCATGGCTGGGGCAACCGGTCAAGGTAAGTCGGTCGGACTCAACGCCATTCTAACTTCCTTACTCTACAAAAAGCATCCCGCCGAAGTAAAATTTGTATTGGTAGATCCCAAAAAAGTGGAACTTACCCTTTTCAACAAAATTGAACGCCACTATTTGGCCAAACTTCCGGATACCGAAGAGGCCATCATTACCGATACCAATAAGGTGATCAACACGCTGAATTCCTTGTGTATTGAAATGGACGAGCGTTACGATTTGTTGAAGGATGCCATGTGCCGAAATTTAAAAGAGTACAATACCAAATTCAAGAATCGAAAACTCAACCCTAACGAAGGACATAAATACTTGCCTTACATCGTGTTGGTGATTGACGAATTTGCCGACCTTATCATGACTGCTGGTAAAGAGGTAGAAACGCCCATTGCACGATTGGCGCAGTTGGCCCGTGCCATCGGAATTCACCTCATAATTGCTACGCAGCGACCTTCGGTGAACGTAATTACAGGTATAATCAAGGCCAATTTCCCAGCACGAATTGCCTTTCGGGTAATGAGTAAGATTGATTCGCGTACCATTCTCGATAATAGCGGTGCCGACCAACTTATCGGCCGAGGGGATATGCTCTACACACAAGGCAATGATCTCACCCGAATTCAGTGCGCATTTGTTGACACACCAGAAGTTGCTGATATCACCGATTACATCGGCAGTCAGAAGGCCTATCCTGACGCTCATATGCTGCCAGAATACGTTGGTGAAGAAGGTGGCACAACAATTGATAATAATATAGAAGAACGAGATAAGTTGTTTCGCGAAGCTGCCGAGGTATTGGTCGTCGCACAACAAGGTTCGGCTTCTTTATTGCAACGAAAACTTAAGTTGGGATACAACAGAGCAGGACGTATTATCGATCAATTGGAAGCGGCCGGAATTGTAGGCCCGTTTGAAGGCAGTAAAGCTAGACAAGTACTCGTTCCAACTATAGATGCATTAAACCAACATTTAGAAAACGAACATGAAGACAATTAAAATGAAATACGCAGTATTATTTGCCTTTTTATTGGGCGCCATTCCTTTTTCACAGGCGCAAACGGCCAAGGGACTCTTAGACGAAGTTTCTGCTAAAGTGCGCAGTTATGACAACATTGCCATCGATTTTAAATACAACCTCAACAATGCCAAAGAAAACATCAGCCAAGATACTCGTGGCGATGTGACCATGGTGAAGGATAAATACGTATTCCACATGCTGGGAACCACTACCATGTTTGATGGCAAAAAGATATTTACTATCGTTCCAGAAGATGAAGAAGTAACCATTTCGGCTTATAACCCTGAAAATGACCGTCAAATTACCCCAAATAAGATGCTTACTTTTTACGAAAAAGGATATCGATACAAAATGGATATTGCACAAAATGTAAAAGGAAGAAAAATCCAATTCGTGCGCTTAATCCCAATTGACACCAATGCTGAGATCAAAGACATTTTATTGGGAATAGACACACAAACGAAACATATTTACAAGCTGATTCAAACCGACGCCAATGGTACTAAATATACCATCACCGTGAATTCTTTTAAAACAAATCAGCCTATTGGAAACGGGATGTTTACCTTTGATGAAGCCAAATATAAAAAAGACGGCTATTACATCAATAAATTAGACTAACACTCTGGTGAAAATACTAGACCGGTACATATTGGTAACCTATTTGAAGACGTTTGCGAGCGTCTTCATTATTTTAATGTTCATTTTTGTACTGCAAAGTATTTGGCTCTATATCTCGGAATTGGCTGGAAAAGACCTAGATGTTTGGATTATTCTGAAATTCTTATGGTTCTTCTCTCCCAAGTTGATTCCGATGGTGCTACCACTAACCATATTGGTTACCTCGCTCATGGTTTTCGGGAGTTTTGCCGAAAAGTATGAGTTCGCAGCCATGAAATCAACTGGAATTTCACTGCAACGCGCCATGCGAAGTCTCATGTTTTTTATTATCGGACTCTCCATTCTGGCGTTCTTTTTTGCGAATAATGTGATTCCCTATTCGGAATATAAATGGCAGAACCTACGTCGGAACATCGCGCAACTGAGTCCGTCTATGGCGATTACCGAAGGACAATTCAGCCAGATAGGAGACGATTTCAATATTAAGGTGGATCGTAAACATGGAGAACGTGAAGAACTTCTGGATAATGTGGTGATTCACATGAAGAATCCGGAACGTCCCAATGGAAATCACAAGGTTATCATTGCGGAAACCGGCGAGCTCATTGGTGAGGAAGACAGCAACACCCTTACCCTTCTGCTCAACAATGGAAATTACTACGAAGACATACAGGTAAATGACCTAAAGAAGCGAAGACGACTCCCTTTTGCGAAGAGCTATTTTGAACAGAATGCCATCAATATAGATCTAACCCAATTTAACAACGTTGATGTAGATCAGGAAAACGAATTGAACAGCCACAACATGTACCAAGTACATGAATTGGTAGATGAAATTGATACTTTATCTGCTGCCTACTCTAACGATATCAAGGCCTTTTCTGAACAAATGTACTTTAGAACGGGTATCAGTAAATTCAATGACGAAAAAGTAGAAAAAGCTGAAGAGCCTAAATCGGTAAATGAAGTACTAGATCTTGTACATCCGCCAAGAAAGTTAGAGATTTTGACACTGGCGTTGAACAATATCAACCAAACCAAACAAGCCCTAGACGCTAAAAAGAACGAATTTAAAATTAAAACAAAGCGTCTGAACAAGCACGAAATCGCATTTCATGAGAAATTTGCCCTCGCACTGTCTTGTATCATATTGTTCTTTGTTGGGGCACCTTTAGGCGCCATTATCCGCAAAGGCGGAATGGGACTCCCGATGGTAATTGC
>JAWWCH010000317.1:0-3217 GCA_033720575.1 Marinirhabdus sp. | reverse complement strand
ATTCAATTTTTTGGAATTTTAAGTTCTGCGAGTCCAATCAGCACCCGACTTTTTTCGTGACGAAATAACAAGTTTTATTTTCCGTACCGAACTTGAAGTTTTCCTGAATTCCTATCTCACCGCAAGACGGATTTTCAATCTTTTGAGGCATGTTTTATAACGTGTTATATCCACACAAATATATACGTTTATCGGCTAAAGTTCTCCGAAAACGTAATTTTATGGGGTTCTTTATCAGGAAGGGCAAGAGACTGTAAGGCCGTGTCTAACGGACTCTGAATCTGTAACAGATCCTTCTGCGCTACGTGGGTGTAGATCATCGTGGTCTCCGGTTTCGCATGGCCCAACAAATCCTGTACATGCCGCAATCCCACGCCGTTCTCAATCATGTGGGTGGCATAACTGTGCCGCAAAGTATGCGGAGTCACCTTTTTTTTGATTCCCGCCAATTGGCAAGAACGCTTTAAAAACTGCCGAACGCTTCCCGGATTATACGGCCCGCCTTTCGGACTCTCAATAAAATAGGTTTCCGGCCGGTAGGTCACGTAATAGTTTTTGAATAGCGGAATAAAACTTTCAGCCAACACCACAACGCGGTCTTTACGTCCCTTCGAATTTTTAACAAACAATTGCCGCCGGTCAATATCAATCCGGTGCAGTCGCAACGAAATCAGTTCACCAATGCGCAATCCGCTAGAATACAATAACGCAAGCGCAGCCCGGTGTTTCAAATTTTTTGTGGCCCGCAACAGGTCTATCACTTCCTGTTTGCTCAAAACGGTGGGTAAATACTTCGATCGTGAAGGTCGTACCAGTTCATCGGCCTCAATAGCACACTCTAAATGTAGCGTGGCGAAATGTTTCAAGGCACTAATCAGTTGCCGGTGCGAACTTATGGAATACTGCCTTGTTTTGATTTCAGCTTCCACGAACAAGCGAACATCGGTATTCGTGACCTCAGTCAGCGCTTTGCCCTTCAGAAATAGAACAAAGCCACGGGCAAAGGTGCTGTAGGTCTCTATGGTAGAAACGCTAAATCGCAGTCCTTTAAGGTACGAAACATAGGCGTCGAACAGGGCTTGGTCTTTTGGGTTGAGCCTCGTGGTTAGGGGAGGCGGTGTCACTGTGTTTGTGTTTGGCAATGAATTTCTTTTTATGGAAGTACCGTAATCCACACTTATCCCTTTGGCTTCCAGTACACCCCTTAGCTCTTCTAGCGACCATCGGTTCACGTATACGTAAAAACAGCGGTATGTCACGCTATACTTTACCATACTCAATTCTTTGATCAGGGCTTTCAAAGATTTGTTAAAGTCAAACCGAAGGGCATAACAAGCATGTCCTCGATGTTCAATTAAATCGATTGTAATATCCACAAAATAAGAATAGGGGGGAGTCGGTAGTGTAAAAATACAAAAAAGTTGAATCCATACCGTCAAAAACACGAGATTCTCAAATCTCAAACGCACCCTTCAAACTTCCCACCTCAAACTTCCCACTTCCCACTTCCCACTTCCCACTTCCCACTTCCCACTTCACTCATCACCATTCAAACTTCCCACTTCCCACTTCCCACTTCAAACTTCACCCTTCACCCTTCACTCGCATTCGGGCGTTCCCCCGATAGCAATCGGGGTCGGGCCTGCCTGCCGGCAGACAGGCTGTACGCGCTACACGGTAGCCAGCTGCCATCCCTAACGCGGGGATTAGCGATGGTGGTACGGTTCGTTTCTAAGAATGGTAAAACCGCGATATAATTGTTCCACAAAAATCAATCGAACCATTTGGTGGGAGAAGGTCATATTAGATAGTGCCATTTTGCCGTTGGCGCGAGCATACACATCTGGGCTAAACCCATACGGACCCCCAATTACGAAGGTAAGTTGCTTCAACCCCGCGTTCATTTTTTTCTGTAGAAAGGCTGAAAACCCGACAGAAGTGTGTGTTTTTCCGTGCTCGTCCAATAAAATGAGTTGATCGCTCGTTGACGTTCGCTTTAAAATTTCGGCACCTTCTAAATCTTTTTGTTGGGCTTCAGAAAGATGCTTGGCCTTTTTGATATCTGGAATAACATCGATTGAAAAAGAGATGTAATGTTGCAATCTGTCGGTATAAGTTCCGATGAGTTTTTGAAGCGCGCTGTCGTCTGTTTTACCAACAACCAATAAGGTGATTTTCATGACACAAATATAACCAACAGCGTCATCATGTTCAACCTGAAAAAATGTCGAATATCGTAATATAAATAAGTTTAAGATATCATGCCTTTTTTCGTAGATTTATACAGTTTAAAAAACCAATAATCAGGGATTGGTAAGCATTTCTTATTTGTAGGAAATCACTTACTTGTTTCATTTTCAATAGGTTAAGGTGTAAGAAAAAACACAAAAAATCACTGTTAAAAATGCAGTTCGACCGCTAATTCCTACAACTTGACTAAAAGATTCTTTGTTTAAAAATTGATTTTCTACTTTTAATATCCCCACAAAAAAAACGATTCAGGATCAGTGTTTTACTTCTTACAAAACGGGTTTTAAAAATTTGATCAGAATCATGCCACCCAATCTATAAAATTGTGCTTTGCACAATACCTAAAATGAACATAATCTATTTGGCTGAGGTAGTAACTTCTTAAACCAAATTAATTATGGAAACACATTACTCTAAAACAACCGCCCCAAATCCATTTTTGGGGTTGAGAAAAAAAAGTAATGGTCTTATCAAGCAATTGGTTTCTAATGTATTAGTCATTGCCCTACTTTGTTTAGCGGCCATTCCAACTACAACAGAAGCACAGATTATTATCGAATCCGGTACATTAAGTGCCGATTTCGGTGTAGATGCAGACGTACAGACCAATGGCACCTGGCGAATTTACAACGCTGGTGTTCTTCAAAATGACATGACCGGTACATCAGACGACTGGTTTAGCAACTCTCCATTATATCCCGGTGGAGGTTTGGGCGTTATAGACGCTTCGTTGCCACTTCCCAATACAGGAGGAAACGCGGCTTTTATTCGTGAAATGTCCCAGCCAGACTTCAGTATCAACAACGGAAACCTTTGGCTCGATGCCGTTTACATTCGAGATCCAAACTGGGCTGGAAACAATCAAGATTTTTCCATCTTCAAAAATGGATCCAACAAAAATGCCGATAACCCAAACACCTGGAGTATCATTACGGGTTCTAACCCACAGAAAAACGATATCATCGAT
>JAWWCH010000316.1:0-3222 GCA_033720575.1 Marinirhabdus sp. | reverse complement strand
TCAAGTTCAACAGGTGCTTCATGATTGATCACTGAATAACCACCACCGGCGTGCATGAGCAGTCCGAATGTATTTGTCCATTCCGAAAATTGAAGAAGATTACCAATGTTGGCAACCCCTTCTAACGTTCCACGGTAATACGAAGTTTCAAAAGGCAAACTACCTTCCTCTTCAGATAAGCTAGCATACTGGAAGATGGTTCGAAGACCAAATTTTTCATTGAACATGTATCGCACTCCTAAAGAAGCTTGATAAGGTGCAATTCCCTGTACGCTATATCCGTCGGCAAAAGGTGAAGAAGGCTTTACAAATCCTCCGCTGAGTTCGATAGACCATTTATTAAAGTCGTTGTTTGTTTCTGCCATGTCCTCTTGGGCATAGGCCATAATACTTGCTACTGCGCAAAGTAAGGTTAGGGTAATTTTTTTCATAGATTCTAGATTTAAGTTATTACAAAATTAGAATCTAAACGGTCAAGTTTATGTAAAATCGGCACTTTAATGTAACCTTAACAATTGCCTAACAAACTCTTTGTTTTTAGGGGGTTAGAGAGATTTGCTACAAGCCGTTACTCATCAATGAGTTAAGATGAACGCTTAGCGGTTTTAAGCGACTGAAGTCTTAATTTTTTCAAACAGAAGCATATTATTCTTTAGTCTTTCCTTAACAATATTCATCATTCTTTTGTTCAATGCCGATGAATTTTGGATATATAAATCATACTCTTCCAGCGTAAATTGACCAATAATGATTCCCTTCAAGCTGTTTCTGAACTTCATGTCTTTATGAATGGCATTTTCGATATAATCGAGCCGTTTTTGAATGGTTAGATCGAAAAAGACATTTTTGTGTTTTCTGCAATAATTCTGAAAAACCGCCACCAATAAATCATTCTGCAGTTTTACGACTGGGCGTAAGGTTTTGTTCTGGAAATACTCTTCAGAAGACATGTTGGGAAGTAATTTTGCGGAAGCTATTTCTGGGCGCATTTGAAGTAGCGCTGTATCACGTGAATTCATAAGAACTAGGTTTTAATAAATGTACAGGAATTGAAGGATGAAAAAAACGTACCAAAGTTGAAGTTATAAACGCCTTTTCAACAAAGTTACCGTTAAAGTCCTCTTAATCTATCCCATGTTCTATGCGACCTTCCGTAATTTTAAAATAAAAAACATGTCGAAAGTAACTTCTATAAATCCCTACACCACAGAAGAAATTGCGTCGTACAAAACGCATACAAAAGCAGAGATCTCAGATATCTTGGAAAAAGCAGAACGCCGGTTCTATTCTTGGCGCGAAACACCGTTTTCTGAACGTAAAAAGTTGATGCTTGCCGCAGCTTCAGAACTCAAAAAAAACAAGACCGAATACGCTGAGGCGATGACCAAGGAGATTGGTAAACCCATAATGCAGTCTATTGCCGAAATTGAGAAATGTGCCTGGGTCTGCCAATATTATGCGGAAGAGGCAGAAAACCATCTGGCAGATGAACTAATTAAAACCGATGCCCATAAAAGCTACACCAGTTATGAACCTATGGGAGTTGTGTTGGCCGTTATGCCTTGGAACTATCCGTTTTGGCAAGTATTCCGGTTTGCAGCGCCGGCCCTTATGGCAGGTAACATTGGCGTGCTAAAACATGCTTCCAATGTGTTTGGAAGCGCGCTGAATCTTGAAAAAGTGTTCAAGCGTGCAGGATTTCCAGACCATTGTTTTACAACCTTGCTCATTGGCAGTGATACAGTGGCTTCGGTAATCGAAAACCCCATCGTTAAGGCGGTCACGCTCACGGGTAGCGGACCGGCTGGTGGTGCAGTGGCAGAAGTTGCTGGAAAAAACATCAAAAAAACGGTATTGGAATTGGGCGGAAATAACGCACTGGTGGTTTTAAAAGATTGTGATATGGATGCAACCCTTGATACTTGTGTTCAAGCGCGTTTCCAGAATACAGGGCAAAGCTGTATCGCAGGCAAACGATTACTGATTGATGAGAGCATAGCCGAAGAATTCACTGAGAAATTATTGCGAAAGACGCGCGAACTGATCAGTGGCGACCCAATGGACGAAAATACCTTTGTTGGTACGTTGGCAAGGGAAGACTTGGCGAAAGACCTAGAGAAGCAGGTAAATGACTCATTGGAAGAAGGCGCTACACTTCTCATTGGCGGAAAGCGGCAAGGGGCGTATTTTGAGCCTACTATTTTGACAAATGTTACTCCAAAGATGACTGTTTTTAAGGAAGAAACTTTCGGACCCGCACTTTCGATCACGACGTTCAAGACCATCGATGAAGCTATTGAGTTGTCCAACAACTCAAAATTCGGACTTGGAGTTTCGGTATTCACTAAAGATATCGAAGCTGCAGAAAAATTAGCGTATCGCTTTGAAGAAGGAGCAGTGTTTATCAATGAATTGGTCAAAAGTGATCCAAGACTTGCTTTTGGTGGCGTTAAAGCTAGTGGCTATGGAAGGGAGCTCAGCAAACACGGGATTCGAGAGTTTGTAAACAGAAAAACGGTGTATATCAACACCTAGCTAAAGAACAAAAAAAATCCAGTACTATTTAAGGTACTGGATTTTTGGTTTTAAAAACGGTTGTTATTAATCGTCTGACAAGAATTCTTCTTTACTTTTGATCGTAAGTTGCATGTCGTTCTTCTCGAGCACTTTCATAAACTTTTTACCTTCTTTAGATTTGATGGCTTCAAAGCGCTCTTTTTCTTCTTCAAACTCCTCCTTGATCAATTCGTAGTTTTGCATTTGCGCTCCTGACACACGATCATTGCTACCCGCGATATTGGCATATAAATCACCCATACGCTCGCGTAATTCGGGTTCTGCCGAAGCCACATAATTATCACCCGTGGTTACCACTAAGTCGGTACGAAAGTCTTCTAAAGCATCATATAATTTTTGTGCTTCCTTTTTACCTTTACCATCTGCGTCAATTATTTCTTGAGCTTTTTTCTGCATCGTAGTGATTTCATATACCATATAGGCTAAATCTTCTACCATGTTGAACATAATTTGCGTCATTTCCTCTTGTTTCTTACGTTCCGCCAAGGTAGTTATAGCGGTTTCATCATATTTGGTCTCAATGATGTGCTCGTAGGTATCCTTTCCTTTTGTGAGCACTACTTTATATTTCACTGCTGGTACTCTCGGTGATGTAAATCCACAAAAAGACAAGGTTTTAGCTTCGGCCATCTTTGTATTTGTTGT
>JAWWCH010000315.1:0-3222 GCA_033720575.1 Marinirhabdus sp. | reverse complement strand
AATGATCAATTTGAAGAAACCTCGTTTATGAACGAAGTCTTGGACAATCCAGATTTGATTCCAGAATTTCGCCACTACAAAACCGAGCAAGCACCAAAATATAAGATTGAGGATGTTACCACCTTTCCTATAGCCAATACTGCGGTTACAGCAGCTAGAAAGAAAATCAAGAATGTCATTAATTTGGATACCAACATCCAAATTAAAATGGATTTCATCAATCCAGAGAGCGCTCAACGTTTCGTGGAAAAAGGTTGGGACGAAGAAAAACAGATGTACTATTACCTGGTTTATTTCAACAAAGAACAGAAGAGCTAAACCCTGTTCTACCGGCAGAATTAAATCCCAAATCTTAAAAGTCATCGCTTTTCAGGTTTGGGATTTTTACGTTGTCATTGGTTACCATTGTAACAAAATGGCCACCCATTCGTCATACACATAACTAATCTCCAAAAATCATCATTCCTTGGAAACTATACTTACCATTAACAACCTCACCAAGAAATTTGGCCCCATTACCGCTGTAGACGACCTTTCCTTTAGCATTGAAAAAGGAAATGTATACGGAATTCTAGGTCCGAATGGAAGTGGAAAATCAACCACACTCGGCATTGTCTTGAATGTGGTGAACAAGACTTCTGGAAATTACAGTTGGTTTGGCGGAACAGAATCGACCCACGAGGCTTTGAAGAAAGTAGGCGCTATTATTGAACGCCCTAATTTTTATCCTTACATGACCGCTGCCCAAAATCTCGCATTGGTCTGTAAAATCAAAGGGGTAAGCACTTCCAAAATCGATGAAAAATTGGAAGTGGTTGGGTTGCACGAACGCAAGAATAGCAAGTTCAGTACCTTTTCATTGGGTATGAAACAGCGTTTGGCCATAGCCTCTGCCCTTTTAAATGATCCAGAGATTCTGATTTTAGATGAACCCACTAACGGACTAGATCCGCAGGGAATTCATCAGATCAGAGAAATCATTAAGACCATTGCCTCCCAAGGAACCACAATATTGTTGGCTTCTCATTTATTGGACGAAGTTGAAAAGGTATGTTCGCACGTGGTCATTCTACGTAAAGGGGTAAGCCTGTATAGCGGGAGTGTGGAAGGCATGAACGCCAGTCACGGCTTTTTTGTACTTGGCAGTTCTGATATGGAAGCATTGGAGAACGAACTTCGACAAAACGCTGCATTCGGCACCATAAAAAAGGAAGGCGAACAACTCATTGTTTATCTGAATGAACCCATGGAAGCCGCCACCTTCAATCAGCATATGCATGCCAAAGGAATTGTTTTATCTCATTTGGTGAAACGAAAAGAAAGCTTAGAAGAACAATTTTTGGAAATTACTAAAAACCTCAACTAACCAACATGCTACGACTACTCTCCATAGAAATTCAAAAACTACGTTACAATCGTTCTGCTCGAGTCATATCGATCATATACTTTGTACTCATTACTTTTATCGCACTTATCGCCTCTATCGAATTTGAAATCGGAAAAGTAAATTTTCGAGTTGCTGATCAAGGTATTTTCAATTTCCCGTTCATTTGGCATTTCAACACCTTCATGGCTGCCAATTTGAAGATTTTCTTTGCGGTAGTTATCGTGTCAATGACCTCAAACGAATATAGCTACAGAACACTTAAGCAAAATTTGATTGATGGGTTGAGCAAAGGTGAATTCATTCTTTCGAAATTTATTACGGTAATTGGATTCGCACTTGTATCAACCATATTTGTGTTTCTGGTTTCATTGATACTCGGATTGGTTTTTTCTGATTATACCGAAATAGGCATCATTTTTAGCGATTTGGAATATCTTCTCGCCTATTTTATAAAGCACTTGGGATTTTTTGCCTTCTGCTTGTTTTTAGGCCTCTGGGTACGACGCTCGGCTTTCGCTCTAGGCTTTCTGGTGGTTTGGTGGATTGTTGAATGGATCATGTACGCCCTCATGAAATGGCAGTTCTTCAAAGGAACTGAAGTTGCAGAAAATGTATCGCAATTTTTTCCCCTGATGGCCATGGGAAATCTTATCAAAGAACCATTTTCCAGGTTAGGTGCGGTACAGTCGGCCGCCAATCAATTGGGTGAGGCATTTACCAAAGATTATAATGTTCAGCTTATCCCAGTTTTGGTCGTACTTGCCTGGACAGCCCTGTTTGTGTATTGGAGCTATGCCTTGTTGCGACGTCGTGATTTATAAATTCGGGTAAACTGTAAGGAGGATTGGAATTGAGGTACTAAATTATTGAGTATCTTTAACTACCAAACCAAAATTATGTGCAAAAATTACCTCGCAATTCTCTTACTTTTTCTATGCGCAACCCTCAGTGCCCAAGATATTGAGCAATACCAGCAGTTCAACGGAAGGTTCGACTATACTGCCTTAGGAAACACTTTAAATACCATAGAGAATACCAATGCCGTTGATTGCACAATTTTAACGCAGAGCAGTGCTGCGCTAACATTAGAGCCCGGTCAGACCGTGGAGGCGGCTATTTTATATTGGGCTGGATCAGGTTCGGGAGATTTTGACGTGGCGTTGAACGGCACCCCAGTTAGCGCTGAACGTACCTTTGACTTTTTTTTCACCGCTACTTCTGGACTTGAATTCGTGTATTTCGCAGCTTCGGCAGATGTTACCGACATTGTCACCAATAATGGGGTAGGAAATTACACGTTGAGTGGCCTCGATCTGCAAGCTGTTATCCCTCCATATTGTTCCAGCAATGGTGGAAACTCGACAAATTTCGGAGGCTGGGCCCTTTATGTTATTTATGAGGACACTAGCCTTCCGCTAAACCAAATCATACTGTTCGATGGCCTTGAAGGTGTTTCAACCGGAAATACAGAGATCAACATCTTGCTTGAAGATATCAATGTTCTCGATAATACCGGTGCTAAAATCGGTTTTTTGGCCTGGGAAGGCGATCAGGGAATCGCAGTAAATGAAACCCTCTCCATAAACGGAAACGTTTTAAGTAACGACCCACTTAATCCGGCGAACAATCAGTTTAACGGAACCAATTCTTTTACAGGTTCTGACCAATTATTCAATATGGATCTGGATTTCTATAATATTGAAGAGAACATTCAACCTGGGGACACCTCTGCGTCCATACAGGTTACCTCTGGTCAAGATTTAGTGCTAATCAATAACATCATTACCGTACTGAACGTCGAACTACCAGATGCTACGATTGAGGTAGATGATATT
>JAWWCH010000314.1:0-3254 GCA_033720575.1 Marinirhabdus sp. | reverse complement strand
TCTAAAAGCATATCGGTACCTTGCAATCCGTCAGGTGCTTCTACACCATAAAACCGTTCTTCTCTGTTGTAGCGAAATTTTGCTCCCAACTTGATGAAACCTTCGAAGTGGGTATCGAGTCTTCTGCGACCTATTTTATCTCCTCCCGGTCTTGGAATATATCCCTTTCCGAAACGTGCCAACAAGGGCCCAACTATCATGATGGAACCACGTAAAGAACTACCTTCTTTCTTAAAACGTTCAGATTCAAGGTAATTTAAGTTCAATTCATCAGCTTGGAACGAAAATTTTCCCTTGGCCAACTTCTTGACCTTTACGCCCAGGTTGCCCAAAATTTCGATGAGTTTATTGACATCACGAATATCGGGTATGTTTTCTATAATTACTTCTTCTGGAGTGGCCAAGACGGCACATAGAATTTGCAAAGCCTCATTTTTGGCGCCTTGCGGACGGATTTCACCTTTGAGTTTATGACCGCCTTCAATTTGGAAAGTTCCCATACTTCAGTGGAGGATTAGTAACGCTTACGACCGCGATTGTTGCTCTTTGTACTTTTTTTGTTGCTGCTGAAGCGTTTTTTATTCTTCATCAATTTTTGGGCATCGCGCAAATCTTCATCGCTATTCTTCAAATTAATTTTACCTCCCGATAATTCGTAAAGGTGTTCAAAAATCACGTCGTCTTCAACGGTATCCTTGTTCCAATTCAAAAAACATTTTTTCATATGGTTGGCAATGGTAAGCACCAAGCCTTCCTTCTTATCCCCTTCTTCCCAGCTATTGGCCACATCAATCATACGCTTGATATTGTTTCCATAGAAACGATATTTGGGATGATTCTGCGGGTATGCCAATGGTTCAGGCGGAGCGTAAAGCTCTTCTGGCGTGGGTTTGTCGTAAGGTGACTCCACGTCCAATTTAAAATTGGAAATGATAAACAATTGATCCCAGAGCTTGTGTTGGAAATCTGGTACATCGCGCAGATGTGGATTTAGGTTACCCATCACAGCAATGATGCTCTTGGCTTGTTTGTTTCGTTTTTCGGGGTCTTCTTCCGCTATGGCTTGGTCAACCATCTTTTGGATGTGCCGACCGTATTCAGGTATAATCAGATGCGGACGCTCCGTATTGTATTCTATAGCTTCTGTCAAAATAATAAGTTTAGGAAAAGTATTCTTGTTGAAGTAATAACGTTTGCAAAGTACTAAAAATTATAGGGAAATGACACCTTCTACCGCTGAAACTTCCAAATATTTCTCAATGACCGCATCAGGTGATGCCATGGTCACCTTAATTGACACACTGGTGTAAGTTCCTTTAGATGAATCCCGAGTCTGAATCTTGGCACCCGTACCGTCAAAAATGGCTTCAATTTCAGCAATTTTCTCGTTGCTGGCAGGCACAATGAACTTATACATATAAGGCGCTGGCCATGTGGTATCTTCTGCCAACTGTGTTTTTAGTCGCTCGTAAAATTCTTCCGTTTTCTTTTCGGTAGACATAAGTTTGCTTTTTAGCAAAGATACGGTTCTCATGCTTACTTTTACGAGTGGTCTTTGTACTTTTGAACCCTGAGTAACCTTCTATTTCAAAATATGAACGAGGAAACAGCATTTCCAGAACGGGTTGTGATCATCGGCGGTCCGGGTACCGGAAAAAGTACGCTCATTCATGAGTTGGAACGCCTGGGACATGATTGTATGCACGAAATATCCCGATCGGTCACCCTTGAAGCACAGAAAGAAGGGATAGACCAGTTGTTTCTAGCCCAACCCTTATTGTTCAGCCAAAAGTTATTAGAAGGTAGATTGCAGCAATTTCATGACGCACATCAATTTAACGGGTCCTACCTCTTTTATGATCGAGGCTTGCCCGATGTACCGATTTACATGGATTACCTAGGTACCCGCTATCCCGATCAGTTTAAAGATACATGCCGGGAGCATCAATACGATCATGTTTTTTTGTTGCCTCCATGGGAAGAAATTTATAGACAAGACAATGAACGGTACGAAAGTTTCAAAATTGCTACCAAATTGTATTCCTATCTAAAGCATGGATACAAAGATTTTGGATACACTCCTGTTGAAGTACCCATCGGCACCGTTGAGGAACGTATTTCATTCATAAGAGAACAGTTACCCTACCGCCCGTGAAAACCCCGAACCACATACTAGAAGAATTTTGGGGGTATACATCATTCAGACCGTTACAAGAAGAAATCATACAATCTGTGTTGGATGGCAAAGACACCGTGGCACTATTACCAACCGGTGGCGGTAAATCTATTTGTTTTCAAATACCTGCGCTTCTCGAAGAGGGTATATGTATCGTGGTGTCGCCATTGGTAGCCCTGATGGCAGATCAAGTAGAACGCCTAAAAAATAAAGGAATTAAGGCGCTGCAACTCTCTGGCGGACTTAAATTTCAAGAATTACAGACGCTACTCGACAATGCGCGTTATGGAAACTATAAATTTCTTTACCTATCGCCAGAACGTTTGCAACAAGAGATAGTTCAGAATGCGATACGACAACTACCCGTCAATCTCATTGCCGTTGATGAGGCCCACTGCATTTCGCAATGGGGAAATGACTTTAGACCCGCGTATAAAAACATTACTCTGCTTCGTGAAATGCACCCGTTAGTGCCCATGTTAGCGCTCAGCGCCACAGCGACAGAAGAGGTGCTTACTGATACCGTACAAGAGCTGCAGCTAGAACTCCCTGAAGTGTTCAGGGCCTCATTCGCTAGAGAAAACCTCAGCTATCTCGTTCGAAAAGAAGAAGACAAACTATACAGGTTGGAACAGCTTCTCCAGCATTTGAAAGGAAAGGCCATAGTATACGTGCGCAGCCGAAAACTAACGGTAGAAACGAGCAATCAGCTCAATTCCCTTGGATTTTCCAGCACCTTTTATCACGGAGGAATTTCCCCTGAAGAAAAAACAAAACGGATGCAGGCATGGCAGTCTGGGTCATATCCCGTCATGGTGGCCACCAATGCCTTCGGTATGGGCATAGACCAACCTGACGTGCAACTGGTAATTCATATTCAATTGCCCGATAGTCTAGAAGCGTATTTTCAGGAAGCCGGTAGAGCAGGACGTAATGGAGCAGCCGCCACCTCAGTGATCATATGGTCCGAATATGACAAAACATTAGTGCAGTCGCAATTCGTAGATTCCTATCCCAGTGTGGCAGACATTAAACGGGTCTACAACAAATTGAACAATTATTTCCAGATTCCCTATGG
>JAWWCH010000313.1:0-3268 GCA_033720575.1 Marinirhabdus sp. | reverse complement strand
GTGTTCCCTAAATTCAGGGCATAAAAAAGCCTACATTAATAGGGTGATTTTGAATAAACTCCTTAAAGAAAAGTTTAGGGCTAACAAGCTGGTCAAGTATCCGCTCAAAGACGGCTCGCTTTTACAACTTAAACTCACCCTTTTTAAAGAATTCGTGTTGAGTTTACCAAAAAAAAGTACTAATGTAGGCAGTAACCTTATTGTATGTTAAGAACGTTACGATAGGTGCTCTTGCAACAAATCATTGAGTGCCTGAAGCTGCTCTTCCACCTGTTGCGTGTCCGTATCTTTATCAATCTCCTTTTGTTCTACCTGTGCGGCAAACTGAAGGGCACTCATGGCCAAAACATCTTGTTTGTCGCGAACGGCATAACTTTTTTCAAACCGTTTAATCATTTCTTCAATCTTCTTTGCCGCCTTTCGAAGGCCCTCCTCCTGTTCGGGTGCTATGGTAAGCGGATAGACCCGATCTGCGATTGATATCTTAATTTTTAACGGGTTGGACATTAATTTTATTGTTTCATTCTGAAAGTTGACCGATACATTGGTCAATTTCCCGAACTAAAGCATTTATTTTGAGCTTTGTTTCTCGTTTATGTTGGTCGCTGCCCAGCATTGAATTTGCCAACTGCAGTGAACTGCATTTCTCTCGCCATTGCTGAACTTCGTCTTGCGAAGCCTTCAGCTTGGTATGGATTTCTTCCGTCTGGGCCTCTAGTTCCGCATTAGCCGCTTTCAATTTTTCGTATTTATGAAGCAATTTGCTAATCCTATTCTCTAGAGTATCAACGATTTTCGAAAGATCGTTCATTACATTTTAATTCAATACTGCTTTCACAAAGTTAAGATACATCACCAAATATGGCAACTGTTTTCTACAATTTTTTGTAATATTGACTGTTATATGAAATACGGGCTTACAACTCTCCCTGAACGTTAGCACAATCCATTTTTATGAAGTACATTTTTTTCTTTTTTGCCTTGGTTTTCACTTCGACAAACTGGGCTCAAAATCAAGTACCAACCGATTATTTTAGCGATCCATTAGATGTCCCCATTATTCTATCTGGAAGCTTCGGGGAGCTACGAAGTAATCATTTCCACAGTGGTTTGGATATAAAGACCCAACAACGTGAGGGCTTGCCAGTGTTTGCGCCAGCCGACGGCTACGTAAAGCGAATCAAAGTGGCCCACTATGGCTACGGCAAAGCCTTATACATCCAGCATCCCAACGGCTACACCACCGTGTATGCCCACTTGCAGCGCTATGCGCACGACATTGAAGATTATGTCAAGGAAAAGCAATATCAGAAAGAAACGTACGAGTTTGAAGACTTTCCTGAAAAAACCTATTTACCGGTAAAGAAAGGGGAAATCATTGCCTACACGGGAAACAGTGGGAGTAGCGGCGGACCCCACCTCCACTACGAAATTCGTGATCCCGGTTCCCGCCCCATGAATCCGTTGTTATTTGGCGTAGAAGTGCCAGATACCAAAACGCCATTGGTCAATGCACTCCTAGCCTATCCGATAGGTGACAGTGCCCATATAAATAATGATGCCAACCGCAGCAAATTAAGACTCATCAGACAGAACGATGGCAGCTATAGAAGCGAAAAAGTAGTGGCCCATGGCAAAATAGGTTTTGGGGTTTCAGTCAATGATCAGTTTAATGGGGCATCCAATAAAAACGGAGCTTATCGCATTAAGGCTACCTACAACGGTACCGAAAAATTTGAAGTACTGTTCGAAAAATTCAGTTTTGCGGAAACTCGGTATTTAAATCGGCATATCGATTACGAATACTATCAAACCGACAACAACCGCGTTCAGAAATTATTCCGCGAAGCGAACAATCCGCTCAGCGTAATTACAAAAGAGGACGACAGCGGATTCATCACCGTGGAAGATGGCTACGATGGAGATTATGTGATCGAGGTCACCGATTACAAAGGAAATACACTGCGCATTGTAATTCCAATCGAAGGAAAAAGCAATCCGTCACCCACACCCAAGAACAACAAAGAAACCGATCATTACGTCTACTCGAAGCAAGGCACCTCTATCAGCAAAGGGAAGTTTAACATCTACATTCCTGCAAACAGTCTCTATGAGAATGTCTATCTCGAGGTGGAAGACAAAGGCGACACCCTCTACTTTCATGAGGATGTTGTTCCCATTCATAGAAATATTTCGATTAGCGTTGATGCCTCCAATTATACGGAAGAAGATCTATCGAAGCTGTTTATCGCGCGTTTGAGCAGTCGTGGCACACCGTATTACAACACCACAACTCGCAAAGGCAGCAAGTTATCAACCCGAACCCGAACCTTCGGCACCTACACCATTGTTTCTGATACTACCCCGCCTAGGGTTCGACCTATAAATTTTAGCGATGGCAAATGGATCAGCAATAATAAAACCTTGAAAATCGGGATTGATGATGACTTGAGCGGCATCAGCAGTTATCGCGCCACCGTTAACGGCAAATTCATTTTGATGGAATATAATTACAAAACCGACGTTTTAACTTATGATTTTGATGATGATATCATCAAGGACACCGAAAACAATCTCAAGTTGATCGTGGTGGATAATGTGGGAAATAGTACTACATTTGAAGCGACTTTTTTCAGAAAATAACCAGAATTATTGCCTTTGAAAACTACAATTCTTACTCTCGTTTGTTCCATTTTCTGTATTTCAGGAATTTTATTCGCCCAAAATGCCACGGTTAAAGGGGTTATTCTCGATGAAAACAATGTGCCGATTCCGGCCGTAAATGTTACCGCTGGTCCTAGCCTGGGAACGCAATCAAATTTCGACGGCTATTACATCCTTGAAGTTCCTTCTGGGCAGGAAATCACGATTACCTTCTCACACGTAAGTCATAAGAACGCGGTAATCACCATTCCTTCACTAGCAGCGAACGAAGACTTTGAGCTTAATCCAGTACTTAAGGTAGATGTAGAGCAAATCGCTCAAGTGGTTATTTCGGCAAATCAACGCAAGCGCGTTCAAGGTCTCACCACGATTAGCCCCGAAGCCATTCGGAAGATTCCAGGCGCCAACGCGGGGGTAGAAAATCTATTAAAGTCTTTACCGGGCGTGATTAGCAATAATGAACTGAGTACGCAATATGCGGTACGCGGTGGGAACTATGACGAAAACCTCGTGTATGTTAATGAAATAGAAGTGTACCGTCCGTTTTTGATTCGAAGTGGACAACAAGAAGGCTTGAGCTTTGTAAATAGCGATTTAACCCGTT
>JAWWCH010000312.1:0-3284 GCA_033720575.1 Marinirhabdus sp. | reverse complement strand
CCGTTGGTGAAAAAGAAAGATTATTTTGGCAAACACATGAGTGGTCTCATTAAAAACTTTTTTAACGATGATGCGACCCAATTCGCCTCATTCTTCACCGAAACAACAGATTTGAGCAAGACCGAATTGGAAGCCCTTAAAAAAATGATTGACGAACAAATTAAAAGCAAATAACCATGGAAGTATACATCTTAAAATCGGTTGCCTGCTTGGGGGTATTGTTCGGATTTTACAAACTCGTGCTAGAGAACACGTCACTACATACAACGAAGCGGTTTTATTTATTGGCAAGTGTATTGGTCTCCGTTTTGATTCCTTTCATCACGTTCACGTCGTATATAGAAGTAGTTCCTATTACAAACGAAAGCGTTATGGCAGCAACCAATATTGAGACCCCAATGAATAACGCAGCGGAACGTTCAACCAATTATTTGCCGTACCTACTTGGTGGTCTATACGGGTTAGGTGTGCTCCTTTTTAGCCTTCGTTTTGGAAGCAACATTCGGCGCATCCTCAAAAATGCGCGTCAGCACCCAACCATTAAAAAATCGTCTCTATTTCATGTTTTGTTGAATTTTCAAGTTACACCTCATAGTTTTTTCAGCTATATCTTTTTCAACAAGAGCAACTATGAAGCAGGCAACATCCCGCAAGAGGTAATTGCACACGAAACTGCCCACGTACAACAAAAACACAGTTGGGACATTGTGTTCTTTGAACTCTTCCGAATTGTATTTTGGTTCAATCCGTTATGCTATTTCATTAAAAAGAGCATCAAACTGAATCATGAGTTCTTGGCAGATCGTGCCGTGCTCAACCAGGGTGCCGATACAACTAAATATCAACATATTTTACTGGATTTCTCATCAGGATCTGGCGTGCAACACTTAGCACATTCTATTAATTATTCATCTATCAAAAAACGATTTACAGTTATGAAAACACACACTTCATCACGAACCGCATGGTTCAAAAGACTCCTGGTATTGCCACTATTGGCCTTGTTAATATATGGGTTTAGCAATAAGGAAACCGTTGCTATACCTGCAAAAGCACCAACTGAGAACCAGATAAACCACACTGACTCACAATATTCAATTCTCGACATTAAAGCAACGCCCGAACAAATTGAAATTTACAACCGACTCGCAAAAAAATATAATGCGGTACCGATTGAGAAACGTAAAATTGGTGGGGAAGACTTAAAGACATTAGAAAACATCTATCGTCTCATGGATGCAGACCAAAAAGAGCGTGCACTTCCCTTTCCAGAATGCAAGCAAAAGGAGAAAGTAATTAATATTTCCGTTGATAAAAGCACTATTTCAATCAATTCTAATAAAGTAACCTTGCAGAGCTTCGCCGGGGAGCTGGATAAAATAACCATGGATTGGACTATAGACCAGATAAAAAAAGCACATATGAATATACAGATTCGTGACGCCAATTCTTATTTTATGGAAAAGTTGGAATTGGAATACAAGAAAACTCAGCTGTACCAGCATAAGAAACACAGTTTGATACCACCACCTCCACCAGCTCCAGACGCGCCAAGAGCTATTCAAAATGTAAATGGTATAGAAAATAAAATGCCCCCGCCACCTCCACCAGCGCCTAACACACCTACGGTAGTTGGCAGCAGCAGAAACATTACGGTTCCCCCACCACCACCGCCACCTGTGAGTCCGTTAGACCATGTCATTAAGATGGCGAAAATGAATGCGACATTTTTTTATGAAGGCAAAGAAATTACTTCCGACAAAGCGGTAGAATTAATAAAGACCAATGAAAATTTAAACATCCAAACTACAGGGCACTCCTCTAAAAATCCGCAGGTAAGAATTTCGAAAAAGGCAATAACAATAGATAAAAATTAAGACTCTAGCTGAGACATATGGGCCCTCAAGCTCTAAGACTTCGGGCCCTCATTTTTGGTGTAAGCTTATCGTGCCTTGTGGGTACGCGTTATTACATATCTGATGTCATACACCTCGGCAGGCCCGTTAGACACCACTATTTTTACTGTACCTCCATTGGCTTCCCATGTATTCAACGTATAGGCCCCGAATGAACTCAGATAGTAGTGTTCTACACCATTTCCCTTACCCAGCAAGAAGTCGTTCCTATAGATTTCACCCACCGCACCACCGATGTCGATGGTTACCGTTAAACGGGTGGTTGCTGTAATGGATGTGGGTCGTGCTTTAAATTCTATCACAATATTGAGGGCATCCCCATCCCTACCCGTTATCGTTTGGGACGAAGCATTATAAAACTCAGTTACATCATTGGGTATCTGACTATCACGTATAGTAGCAGCATCATTCGGCAAAGTAACCTTTACGCCCGTTGTAAGTGATAATGGATTAGAAGAAGTGTAGGTACCATCTACATAATCGGCCCATCCGGTGTAGTCGCTCAATGTATTATCGCTCACAAGTCGGTTCCACACACCGCTGTGATATACGTAAAACGAATTCACATCTGTATCGAAAACAAAAAGACCTTGCGCTGGGTTCAAAATGGAAGTTCGCTGCGCTGTAGTCATCCTTGGGGTCAACATTCCACTATCGGTAGATTTAATATCTAATGCAGCAGAGGGATCTGGGGAGGTCGTTCCAATTCCTACCTGTGCAAATGCTATAGTTGTGCATAACAGAATTAGGAAAGAGAACAAAATTCGGGGGGAGCTCTTCTTATTCATTTTTGGGGATAATTTCTTTTCCTACAAATTTACAGATTTACTGATTTTTTATCGTCAAAAAGACAGTTTTTAACGATATATTGTGCTTTCTGATCCAAAAAACACAGCTAATCGATGATTTATGATTCTTGAGGTTTGGAGTTATTTCATTCAATTTGAATGTCCTAGCCACAACAAATCGCGTTCTCTAGCGTTTTAAATTTTACATCAATCAATACCCAGCTTACTATGCTTCAACGTTTTTTTATTTTCTGCTCAGGAGCAGATACCGATATCCTGGAAAACTGCTCTTCAGGAGAACAAACTAAATACGCAGGAATAGGCGCAACGGTTTTCTTTACTGCTGTAATGGCAGCTATCGCAGGTAGTTACGCGCTATTTACCGTTTTCGACAACATTTTTACTGCTGTTTTCTTCGGACTCATTTGGGGACTCTTAATTTTTAATCTAGATCGTTTCATCGTTTCTACCATAAAGAAGCGCGATAATTTCTTTGACGAACTCATTCAAGCTTCGCCTAGAATCGTATTGGCAGTAATCATTGCCGTGGTGATTTCAAAACCTTTAGAACTCAAAATAT
>JAWWCH010000311.1:0-3289 GCA_033720575.1 Marinirhabdus sp. | reverse complement strand
CTTCAGTAGTGTTGCCCACACATAATCCTAAAATTATGATTTCTTCAGCACCTGCAGGAGATTTCGAAAAAATAAAGGAGAAAGCCGAAAAAATTGTACGTACGGCCACTAAAAAGGAGGATCAAAATGTAGTTCGTCTCTTGAAAGAGTTGGTACCGGAATTTAAAAGTGAGAATTCAGTATTTTCAAAACTCGATAAACCTAAAGTAAAAGCAATCTCAAAAATCTAAGGTGTCACCCTTTTTTAAATGTATCTTTGCAGCCGCTTATGAAAAATTTATTTTGTCTTTTAATCATTGTTTTAGGATTAACGTCCTGTGCCACCAAAAAGGAAATTATCTACTTCCAGAATGCAGAAGAACTTAATCAAAAGGAAGCCGCTCAGTATTTTGAACCACAAATAATAGCCAATGACATTTTGTATATTTCCGTAAGTGCTCTCAGTGAAGAAGTCCTGCAGCCGTATAAACGCAACTTGGGGGAACGGAGTACGAACGTGGATGAACAATTAAGAGGATATTTAGTTGCAACAGACGGAACTATTCAATACCCTGGCTTGGGGAAGGTAATGGTGGCGGGCAAAACTCGTAAAGAAGCAATCGAAATTTTGACGGAAAAACTATCTGCCTATGTTAAAGATATAGTCGTAGATGTACGTATCATCAATTTTAAAATAACCGTATTAGGTGAAGTGAGCAGACCTGGTGTATATACCATCAAAGATGAGCGGGTCACCTTGCCACAAGCGATTGGTCTGGCTGGAGATTTTACACTCGATGGGAACCGTGAACAAGTTGTAATTATTAGGCAGGTAGAAGGAGCACAACAGGTGGCAAGAATCGATTTTACACAAACAGACCTCTTTTCGAGTCCATATTATTTTTTGAAACAAAATGATGTTGTTTATGTAGAACCAAGTCTTAAAGGTGTAAAGAAGTCTGGATTCATACCAGATGTTCCAGCGTTACTGTCTTTGGTAACAATAGTACTTAGCGCAGTAATAATAATTTCAAGATAACTTTACTCTATGCAGCCAGCGCCAGTTTTTAAAGATTCACAAGAGGGTACCCTTAAGGATTCATTACAGAGATTTACCAGAAAGTGGTATTGGTTTGTACTTTGTGTAATCGTGTTATTGGCTGGTGCGAAAGTATATTTACGCTATACCATCCCCTCTTACCAGACCAAGGCTTCTATAGTGATTAAAGATGAGGCGTCTAGCGGAGGCCTGGGAAGTATGCTGCCATTTTCCGAAGGAGGCTATCTTGGAGGTATGTCGAATTCGAACCTGGATAGCGAATTGGCAATTTTAAAATCAAAACGACTTGTCTCTGCTGCTGTAGACGAACTGAATTTACATATTCGATACGAGAACATCGGATCGATCATAACATCAGAATTGTATGAGAATAAGCCTTTCGTGGTACAGTATTTATCGTTTAAAGATAGCCTAAAAGAGAAAAGGGCGCCAAGATTATTTTTTGAAATTCTCTCAGAGACTCAATTCTCGGTATCTACGGAAGATAAATCTATCGATTCAGTTGAAAACTTTGGCGAAGCACTCGATTTTAATTTTGGCAAAATTACTGTGATTCCGGTGTTTGACAACCCTACCCAATTTTCCGACTTTGTAGGAAAAACAATCTCCGTTACATATTCACCCATAGAAAGTGTCGCATTGCAGTACCAGAACATGCTTATCGTGGAACAGGATGGTCGATTTAGTGATGTGATTAACCTAAGTATGAAATCTCCAGTGCCAAAAAAGGCGGAGGATTTTATAGACGTCTTGGTCATTGAATACAACAATGATGCTACAAAAGACAAGAGTCAGGTGGCACAGAAAACCTCTAATTTTATTGATTCTCGTCTAGACATCATTACGCAAGAGTTAGACTCCGTTGAAACCGATAAAGTCGAATTTAAAAGTTCAAATAGGCTTACTGACATAGAAACTGAGGCCCAAATAATTTTGGAGAATGCAAGTGAATTTGACAAACGTCAAATAGACGTGCGTACACAGTTGGAATTGGCCAATACCATGCTGGATTATATGCAAGAGTCTGAGGCAAATGATCTGTTGCCGGCCAATATTGGGTTGCAGGGACAAGAAGTTGCTTCAGCAGTAGCAAACTATAATCAATTGATTTTGGAGCGTAATCGCCTGCTTAAAAACTCTACTACCAGAAATCCTGTAGTTGCAAACCTTAACAATCAAATAGAAGGAATTCGATCCGGAATTGAACGGAGTCTTCAAAACGAGCGTGAAGGACTGCGAATCGCGCTTCGGGATTTGAATTACAAAGAGGCCAGCCTGAATGATCAAATTTCAAGAGTTCCACAGAAAGAGAAAATATACCGTGGTATTAACAGACAACAAAGTATCAAGGAACAATTGTATTTGTTCTTGCTACAACAGCGAGAAGAAGCAAACATCTCCTTAGCAGTTACGGCAGACAAAGCCAAGGTGATTGACCATGCATTTAGCAGCAAGACGCCCGTTAGTCCGAATAAAATGCTGATATACCTAGGTGCTTTAATATCGGGCTTAGTGCTCCCATTCGTTGTGATTTATGCCATACACTTGATCAATACCAAAGTGCAAACCCGAACTGATGTAGAGAAAAGTGTAACTACTGCCAATTTCTTGGGTGAAATTCCTAAGTTGTCCAGCAGCGAAGACGAACTCATTAAGGAAAATGACCGAAGTATGTTGGCTGAATCATTCCGAATTCTGCGCACCAATCTGCAGTATCAATTTATAGATAAAATTGATAAAACGGTTGCTAAGCGTATTTTCGTTACCTCCACAATCAAAGGCGAAGGTAAAACTTTCGTAGCCTTTAATATGGGACTTAGCTTGGCAATGACCGGTAAAAAGGTTTTGCTGGTTGGCGCAGATATTAGAAACCCACAGATTCATCGATATTTACCAGATGGTAAAATGAAAAGCGCAGGTTTAACAGAATATCTTGTAGACACAGAGAGCGAAGTAAAAGATATCATAAAGCCTAGTGGTATCAATAGTAACCTACAAGTCATTCATTCTGGTAGCATTCCACCAAATCCAGCAGAGCTGCTTATGAAACCGCGTACAGCTACATTCTTTAATGAATTGGAATCGCAATTCGACTATATTATTGTTGATACAGCTCCTTCAATGTTAGTAACAGACACAGTGTTAATTAATAAGTATGCCGATGTAATGATGTACGTAGTACGGGCAGGGTATACTGATAAGAGATTGCTCGATTTCCTTAGTGATTCTATTGAAAACGGACGTTTATCT
>JAWWCH010000310.1:0-3298 GCA_033720575.1 Marinirhabdus sp. | reverse complement strand
GCCTTGCAAATCTTCAACTTCTAACAGTTCTACATCAGTATCTAGATGTTTCTTGTGTTGGAGAAACGAAATATATTTTAAATACTCGCGCTCGTCTTCTTCCTGAGAATAGACGATCGAAATTTTACCCGCTTGGGTGATACGTTCATCGGTACCCTTTATCGACGCTTTGTCTACCCGTTTTTTAACTACTTCATATCTCGCGTTGTAGGTGCCATCTACGTCAAATCGTTTCTCGTCCATTCGAAAACGGAGCGATAATGACGTATTGAATGCCAATATCATCGAAGCTGCATCCAACGGAAGCGGAAGTGTGCTTTTCAGTCTGTAGAATTGATTTTCCATTTCGCACATGACCTGCAATTGCCAAAGACGCAAATTATACAGATACACCTTGTGGAAACTCTTTGTTTTGGTAATAGACTCCCCAATATACATATTGTGCTCTACTCCATCGGTTTTAAAGCGTTCGAAATAGTGTGGATACATTAGTTGGGCATCCCGCTGCTTGCGATCAATGATTGCCGCCATCTTTTTATTGATGAGCGTAACCGATTCGTCATAATCTCTTCTGTGTTTGTATACTAAACCTGTTGCACTTTCAACAAGATCTTCATATTCTTCTACCAAGGCGTTTAGGGCATCGTTTTTCTTAGAAAGATGACTGAACAGCGGTATGATCTCATATTTTAAGAATTGTAGCACCTGTCGTTCAGTATTTACCTGTAATTCTTCATCCTTTATTTCTTCCAAGAAGCTGGTGATTCGGAATTCTATTTGCTCATAGATCGGCAACTCCTCGCTGAGGTGTATCTTCTTAACAATTTTTTGAACGTGTTGCAGTTGAAGCATTAAATCTTGTTTGGTAGCCTCGTTGCGCGCTTGTGAAGACCCTTTGATATCAATCTGACCGTACAGCGGGAACACATCATCAAAGACGATTTCCCTGAAGTACGCCTGATTTCCAGTTTCCTGTGCTCGTATTACGCGTCGTGCTTCCTTTCTAAATTTCCAATGTACGCTGGAATGGATCGAGGTACACTCTTCTTGGATCATCAGCTCGATATCATTCTCTAATTTCTCTTTCGAACGTTTGATGAAATCCACCAAATTTGGCAGAATATCGTGCAGTTTGTTGGCGTTGATCGAATTTAAAGCTTGCGGTGTTTTGGATACAATTTCTAGAATACCGAGCAACTCGTCATGGTAAACAATGGGAACGATGATCGCACTGCCCACTTTTTGCTTCTTTAATTTCTTGTAAAGCGTATTTTTAGTGTATTCTTTAGCAAATTTAGGTACATCGGAAATACTATAGAAATCGTGTTTTTTGAACAAGACGTAATGTGAAGCCTCACACAAAGCGGTATTGCATTTTTCCTTCGACTTCCCAGCCAAAATAAAACTTGTTGGAGAAATGGCAGGTTGCTCTAGTGTATCGTGTTCTTCATCGAACATGGTTAAACCAACCTCAATATCGTGAAAAGAATACAGCGATGTGAGAATGTCTTTGAATTCATCAATAAAATTGCTGCTATTTGCTTCGTTCGACAACAAGCTGGTTTTGAAATTGGATATAGATACATCGGCAGTAGCATCGTACAAATTGGCAATCACAAACCCATAAAATTTCCATGATTTGGGAGGAAATTTCTCTTTCCAGAGCTCAATATTGTCAAAATTATCGAGCAGTTCAGCTACATCGGCCTCAGTAATCTCCTTCGATTTTTTTGTTTTTTCGATGATACCAAAATCGCCATTGTACAATACCTTATATGATTTCACAACGCCATCTGCATCTGGAATTTCATAAAAATATGGGCGTCTGAAATCGATGGTATATCCATAATACGACTTCAGAATAAGACTACAACCCAGGATATAAAACTCCTCGTCGCTCATATTCGAGAGTTGCATCTCATAGGTGCTATTCGAATTTGCCTTTATCGCATCATAACGCTCTGTAGATTTAAAGGGCTTAGCCTGAAAAGGTGCACCGGCGATTTTAATTTCGTTGGTTTGCAGTACAGATGGAAAAATATCGTCTAAAATAAAGTCGATTTTGGATGTTAGTGCTCCAATCTCTTCATCGGTGGTAAAACCTTCAGAAAGCTTTGGGGTCTGTTGGGCAATTTTAAGCACAGCTTTCGCACGCTCTTGCTGAAAAGCAGTGCCATACTCCAATTGTTCCTCATACTTTTGAAACAAGGGTTTAAAACTGATTTTGATGTCCAAAGGAAACTCCCTGTGATTTTCTTTCATTTTGCGTATCAACGGTTTAATGTGTAAAAATATCTAATATTCTCACACCAATATAATAATTGTAAGAGAATTAACAAATGTTCAGAATTGGCTTTTCTAGAGACCAAAAACATCCTATTTTTGTGACAAACCTATATTTTTATGAAATACTTACTAGTAGCATGTACAGCCTTGTTGTTGATGAGCTGTCAAAACTCGAATACTGAAGATTCCTATACGATTGATGGCACCGTGCCAGGCATGGCCGATGGCACAGAAATTATGGTGTACCAAGTAAATCCTACCACCAACCAACCCGCGGTAATTGATACCGTTACGGTTTCTAATGGTTCATTCACTGCTGAATTTCCGAATTCCAATACGCGCGTAATTAACTACTTTTCTGTGACCGGGAAAGGCAACGTCGCCTATTTTCCTGAAAATCAAGATCTAAAAGCAGTTATTTACACCGACAGCATTCAAGCTTCGTACGTGTCTGGAAGTCCGCAAAACGATTCCTACACCGATTTCACCAAACGGATTCGACAAATAGGAGAAGAACGACAGATGCTAGCTACCAACTATAGAAGTGCGCAACAATCTGGCGATGGCCAATTGATGCGGCAATACCAGCAACAGAATGCAGATTTAGCCGAACAGGAGAAAATCTATAAATCGAAATTCATTGCCGAGCACGGAAACTCGATATTTTCAGTTATGCTCATTTCTGAAATGTTAAACCGCAAAGAGCTGAATGCTATTGAAGCTAAAGACGCATTGGCCAAAATGAGTCCAGAATTACAAGAATCAGCCATGGCAGCTAAAATCAGAGCAACGCTAGAAAACATGAGTGCTGCAGACGTAGGTGCCAAAGCACCTTCATTTTCAGCGAAAACCCCAGAAGGAACTGAACTGGCCCTAAAAGATGCGATGGGAAAATATACCATCATCGATTTTTGGGCGTCTTGGTGCAAGCCTTGCAGACGTGAGAACCCGAATGTGGTAAAGGTTTATGAGAAATATCATGACAAAGGATTGAACATTATAAGCGTTTCAT
>JAWWCH010000309.1:0-3315 GCA_033720575.1 Marinirhabdus sp. | reverse complement strand
GACGGATTTGAAATGTGTTTCCAGAAAGAAGAATTGATAGTTGAAGGTGGCGACCTGAGCACGCACACCACAACCGAACATATTGAGCGGGCCATTACTGAAAAAAATGCCCCAAAACGATCGAAAAAACCGCGTGTTAAACCCAAGGAGCGAAATGCACCTCCTATGGAAGTTGATCTTCATATTCATCAGTTAACTGGTGCCACACATCTTTCTAACTATGATATGCTCACCATACAAATGGACACTGCGAAACGTCAGTTGGATTTTGCGATCAAGAAACGAATACAAAAGGTGGTATTTATCCATGGTGTGGGCGAGGGCGTGCTGAAAACTGAATTGGAATATCTATTTCGAAAATATGACCAGGTTAAGTATTACGATGCCGACTATAAGAAATATGGCGCCGGAGCTACTGAAGTCTATATATACCAGAACACAGGAGGCTGATTGCCTACTGAAAAACAGGTGTAATTGTAACGGTACCTGAAAATATATTGCCTATACTCCCAAAAGGCAAACTTTCTTGAGTGAGCTGTTCCTCTCCGTTCGTAAGTACCGCATTTGTCACAAATAGATCAATAGAACTTGTGCTATTATAGGTATGAACGGTGAACATTTCAATGGTATATTGCTTGCTCACATTTGGATTCAAATAGTCGGCCCCTACTGAATCGTCTGTAATATCATTGCGCGGGTCTAAATCCATGTTGGCATCTTCCTCACGGGTCAGAACCCCATCATTATCATCATCAGGGTCTAAATAATCCGGGATGCCATCTCCATCGCTATCCATTGGTTCGTCTGGATCTGTGCCAAGCTCAAAGGCAGTAGGAACGTTATCCCCGTCATCGTCGAAGTCATAATAGTTCAATAATCCGTCCATATCGGTGTCCAAGTTACTTTGGTCATCTTCCTCCAAGCCATCATTATCATCCAATACGGTGGTTACCAATACTGTTGCTACCCCATCGTCCCCGATAAAATCCTGAAGAACCGTAGGCGTAGTTGGCGGAACACTATTGCAAAAATAATTAGCGGTCGGAGGATTGTCAAACGTTCTGTAATTCACGACATTGGTTGTTCCGTCTATCTGAAAATTTAGTGTATCCGCAATATTGAAAATTGAATCCTGAGTGCCCAACTTTAAAGAAATACTTTCACTGCTCTCTGGGTTGATTTTGAAAAAAACATAGCTGCCCGGACCTCCACAACTCTGAAGATCAGCTTCCTCGAAGTCAAAGCTTGTGACAATAACATCACCATCATCACATGCAACAAGTGTAGTGAGTATTAAAAATAAGGCAAGGACAAATCGCATAATCATAGTAATTGAGTAGGGTAAAGTAACATATTTTGTTGCAATTTAGCACTACTTAATTTTATATAAAAATGTATTTTTGCCCCCATGAAGAAAGTCTATTTTGATAGTGCTGCAACAACGCAACTTCGGAGCGAGGTGATTCGTTGCATTTCTGAAGTGTTGAAAACAGAATATGGCAATCCATCTTCAACACATGCCTACGGAAGATCGGCTAAATCGCTATTGGAGAATGCTAGGAAAGAGGTCGCAAAGCATCTAAATGTTTCTGCATCTGAAATCATTTTTACGTCAGGTGGTACTGAGGCCGATAACCTAATATTGAATAGCTGTGTGCGGGATTTAGGCGTAACTCGAATTATAACCAGTAAGATAGAACATCACGCAGTGTTATATGCTGTGGCGTTGCTTCAAAAGAAACACGACATCGAAGTAGCCTATGTTCATTTAGATGAGTGTGGCCACATAGACCATACACATTTAGAAAAATTGCTGTCAGACCAAAAGAAAAAGACTTTGGTGAGTTTGATGCATGTGAATAATGAGATTGGGAACATACTTGATATAGACAAGGTGGCCAAGCTGTGTGATACTTATGATGCGTACTTTCACAGCGATACGGTGCAATCGGTTGGGCATTATGAAGTAGATTTCAGTACTACAAAAATACATTTTGCAGCCGTTGCTGCTCATAAGTTTCATGGTCCGAAAGGCGCCGGTTTTGCATTCGTGCGCAAAAACACAGGTTTACAACCACAAATCGTTGGAGGTGCCCAAGAGCGTGGATTGAGGGCTGGTACTGAAGCAGTATATGCCATTGCTGGAATGGCTGAAGCCTTAAAGATTTCATATCAGAATCTAGAGAAGGAACGCGCGTACATTACCGATTTAAAAAACTATTTTAAAAGTCAATTGTTGGAACATATCCCAGGCGTCAAGTTTAACGGGGCATGCGATGACAACGAGAAAAGTACTTACACTTTATTGAATGTTTGTTTACCTATTCCTCCAGAAAAATCCACCATGCTTTTATTTCAGTTGGATCTAAATGGTATCGCTTGTTCTAAAGGAAGTGCATGTCAGAGTGGAAGCACCAAAGGTTCTCATGTGCTGTCTGAAATCCTTAGTGAAGAAGATATGGAAAAACCTTCGGTTCGCTTTTCTTTTTCAAGTTTTAATACCAAGGCCGAGGTAGACTACGTTCTAAATGTACTTAAGACTTTTATTGAGGACTAAGTTCAGCACCGGACTGCCAAAAGCTAATTCATAATTAAATAGAATAATTTCCAAATGGCGACCCACCCAATATATGACAGTGAATACAATACGTATTACAAGGGATATATAGATCTAGCTATGGGTACGCCACTTTTAGAAGGATTGGCAACAGGTCTCTTAGACACGCACACATTTTTTGAACAGTTACCTACCGAAAAGTTGTCGTTTCGCTATAAAGTAGGCAAGTGGACCCCAAAGGAGATTTTATTGCACCTTATCGACACAGAACGCGTGTTTTCCTATAGAGCCTTACAATTTTCAAGAGCGAGAAATGTTGTTTTACCTGGCTTTGATCAAGACGAATTTGTAGCCAATAGTAATGCTATTACTAGAACAATGGACAGTTTACTTGAAGAATACATGGCTGTTCGAACGGCTTCAATTGTATTGTTCAATTCTTTCAACGATGCTGACCTTCTAAAAATGGGAACGGCTAGCGGATTTCCTCTATCTGTTCGTGCTGCAGGTTATATTCTGTGTGGACACGAAAAGCATCACATAAATATAATTCAGCAACGGTACTTGTAGTTTGCTATAAAGTGTATGAACCATGTTTTACCTCTAGGGGTCGTACTTTTTTCATTTTATGGTCTATTAACAAAGTTTAGTATAAGCTTAGCACTACATTTTTGATATAGCTAATGGTATTCCGTATATTAAAGTAGTTGAATTATTAATTAAAAAAGACGGAATATTATGGATAAGAGAATAGCAAT
>JAWWCH010000308.1:0-3317 GCA_033720575.1 Marinirhabdus sp. | reverse complement strand
GTTACAGACGACAACGGCGCATTTAAAATTTCAGAAATCCCAGCAGGCACCTATACTGTGGCGATACAATTCATTGGCTATAAAACGTATTCTGTTCCCATTACCATTGCGGCTGATACTAAGAACATAGATTTGGGAACCGTTCTTTTAGAAGAAGATGTGGCTTCTTTAGACGAAGTTACGGTAACAGCAGAGCGCACCACCATTCAACAGAAGTTAGACCGAAAGGTAATAACCATTGGGAAAGACCTCACTACTGCCGGTCCCACAGCGTCAGACATTATGAACAATTTACCTTCGGTAAACGTAGATCAGCAAACCGGAGATATTTCGCTGCGCGGAAATCAAAATGTGCGCGTGATGGTAGATGGAAAATTGAGCAATGTGCCCATTGCACAGCTGTTGAAGCAGATTCCGTCTACATCGATCAAACAAATTGAATTGATCACCAATCCTTCAGCAAAATACAATCCAGAAGGAATGAGCGGTATTATCAACATCGTGTTGCACAAAAATACGATGGTCGGGTTTAATGGGAATGCCAGCGTAGGACTTACCTACGAAGAAGAGGCAAAATTTAATAGTGCGATTGACATGAATTACCGCAATGGAAAATTCAATTTCTTCGGAAACTGGGGCCATAATACTTCTAAAAACCAGAACAATGGCCGAATTGCCAGACCGGATGATAACTCCTTACAATTATTTGATATCCTCGATAAGCGTCGATCTAATTTGTACAAAGCAGGGGTAGATTTCTATCTGAACGACAATAATACCATTTCGGTTTTTACCACCCAGAATATATTTGATGGAGGCACCGATGGCCTCACATCAGTAATTTACGAGGACAACCCATCGCTCAACCAAGCACAATTGTTTGAAGATATGAGCGACAATAGTTCTTCTCAATACAATTTCGATTATAAGCTCGATTTTGCAAAAGAAGGACACAATATAGAATTGGAAGCAGACTACAATACCTTCGAAAGCAATCAGGATGTTGATTTCAGTTTTACGGGAAATGCCTTTTTAGATGACTATTCTGATGCTTCAGACACAGAACGGGATCGGCTCACGGTAAACCTAGATTATGTGAACCCGTTGAGCGAGACTACCAAATTGGAATTGGGGCTTCAAGCCTTACTGTTCGAAACCAATATTGGGTATAGCAGTACGGGAGACTCCTTCAACAGTGCCGGTGATCTCGTACCCACACCCAGTACCGATTTCGATTATACAAGAGACATCTACTCGGCATATGCAACCTATGGCAAAAAATTCGAAAAATGGTCGGTTCAATTGGGTGCCAGATTAGAAACGGTTGAAGTTAGAGCAGACACCAATACCGTTCGCGCTTTCACCAACGATTATGTGCAGGTGTATCCTTCAGCATTTTTCACCTACACCCCTACCGAAAAGAACCAATATCAGGTAAGCTACAGTAGAAGGGTTGATCGACCAGGAATCGGCCAAGTGAATCCGATCCGAGAATTTACCACACCCTTTATTTCGGCCTTCGGTAACACCCAGCTAGAACCACAATTTACCAATTCAATAGAAGCAAATTACACACGAAACTTAGAAAAAGGAAGTATTACGGGAGGCGTGTTCTATCGTGCCATTGAATCTGAAATCAACCGCGCTTTATTGGTAGACCGCGGAGACATCAACCGCGTAATTCTAACCTATGATAATTTTGACAATACCAACGCTTATGGCGTAGAGCTTTCAGGAAACTACCGGCCTACCAATTGGTGGAATTTCAACGCCAGTTTTGATCTCTATAACCAAACCCAAACGGGCATTACCGAATCTGCAACGGCAGATCCCGGAGACCCTTCTAACTTTGATATTATTACGGAGATTGTAGAAGTAGATAATACCGCGTGGAACTTTAGAATGTTCAACAATTTTAAAGTGACCAAAGAGTTGACCTTATCGGCCTTCGGCTTTTATCGCGGCCAAAACCGAACCCTACAATTTGATATTGACCCGATGTATTTTGTAAATGTTGGCGCCCGATATAGTTTATGGGACGGTAGAGGTACCTTCAGTTTAAATTATAACGACATTTTTAACACCATGCAATTTGGTGTGGAAGGGGTTCGTCCGTATCGTCAAGTAGGGGTTTTTACTTGGGAGAGCAACACGGTCAACGTCTCACTTGCGTATCGTTTTGGCGGTGGAAAATACCGCGCAAAATCACGCAAACGAAGAGATGATAACGAGAAAGATGGAAGCGGTGGAATATTTTAACATTTTACTGTAAAAAAAGTGTTAAAACTACCCCTTAGGTGCAACGTTTGGCACAATTTTTAAGTCTATATAGTATAAAAGACTTACCTAAACATTTATAATTTATTTGAATTAGCCTTTAAAGAATTAGAATTGTTGGTCTTAACCTTCTTTCGCTATCGGAAGAAGGTTTTTTTATGGAATATACCCGCTACAGGGTATTTGGAATCAAACCGGAGCCCCCTATTTTTGAACACAACTAAATAATCAAAGGCCATCTGTAAAGCATGGTCAAATATTTGACTAAAATTGAGGAGTTTTAGTTTATGTGTGGGAGCCGCTCTTGGGGAAGAGTGGCTCTTTTTAGTGCTACCAACGAATTATGGCACTTCCCCAGGTGAATCCACTACCAAAGGCAGCTAACACTACAAGATCGCCCTCTTTTATTTTCCCTTCTTCCCAAGCTTCGCTCAATGCGATAGGAATAGATGCAGCCGTTGTATTTCCGTACTTCTGGATGTTGTTGAACACCTGATTGTCACTAAGGCGCATTTTCTTTTGAATGAATTGCGAGATCCGCAAATTTGCTTGATGCGGAATGAGCAAATCAATATCCTCAGTATTTAGATTATTGGCTTCCAATCCTTCGTTGATCACTTCCGCGAAGCGAACCACCGCATGCTTGAACACGAACTGACCGTTCATGTAGGGGTAATACGGTATATCTTCTTGAGCATTTTCAGCAATAATCTCTGGTACCCAATGTTCGGTACTGGGACCTTGCAATGCAAGTTCATCTTTATGTTTTCCTTCGGAATGTAAATGTGTGGATAAAATCCCGCCTGTTCCAGTACTTCGAGACAGTACTGCGGCTCCTGCCCCATCGCCGAAGATCCCCTGCATTTGATTCCAGCGCACCTGCGTGGCGAATTCGAGAAGATGCTCGGGGTCCCTCGGGAGCATCTCGAGTTTCCCCTCTGGTATCTTCGCCGCCGCGAGTGGATCGAGCGGCTCGACAACGGACTGCTGGCCATCACCGTCGACGGAATCGACAAGCTCGGGCGCAAGGAGCTGTCATT
>JAWWCH010000307.1:0-3319 GCA_033720575.1 Marinirhabdus sp. | reverse complement strand
GTAATATTTTTCCGGGCGCTGTAATTTCTGCCATTCCGCAAGATCTTAAATTTCAAGATGAAGAAACCACGGCCGAAATAGGAGACAATACTACCATTAGAGAGTATGTAACCGTGAATCGTGGTACCGTAGATCGTGGAAAAACCGTGATTGGCAAAAATTGCTTGATCATGGCCTATTGTCATATCGCACACGATTGCTTTGTTGGAGATAACTGTATATTTTCAAACAACAGTACCTTAGCGGGACATATTACCGTTGGAAACCACGTGGTGTTGGCAGGTATGACGGCTGTTCACCAATTCTGTATGATTGGAAATCACGCCTTTGTGACCGGTGGATCGTTGGTGAGAAAGGACGTTCCGCCCTATGTAAAAGCGGCCCGTGAACCCTTATCCTATGTTGGAATAAATTCTATTGGCTTACGCCGAAGAGGATTCGATACCAGCAAAATCCAGGAAATTCAAAATATTTACAGAATTCTGTACCAAAAAACATATAACAATACCCAAGCTTCTGAAATCATAGAAGCCGAAATGGAAGCAACGCCAGAACGCGATGAAATCTTACAGTTCATCAAGAATTCGAAAAGAGGAATCATGAAAGGCTACTTCCAAAACTAAAATTCATTCAACATTAAAAATTAGTAGATTACAAAGCATATGGCAACTACATCAGACATCAGAAAAGGATTGTGCATCCACTATAACCACGACATTTATAAAATCATCGAATTCTTACACGTAAAACCAGGTAAAGGACCGGCATTCGTGCGTACCAAGCTCAAGAGCGTTACTACAGGAAAAGTGATAGATAATACGTTTTCAGCAGGACATAAGATCGAAGATGTGAGGGTAGAAACCCATAAGTTTCAATTTTTGTATCAAGAAGGCGATTTCTACCACTTCATGAACACCGAAGATTATACACAGATCAGATTGACTAAAGATGCGCTTGACACCCCAGAATTAATGAAAGAAGGGGAGGTGGTAACAGTGCTCATCAATACCGAAGACAATATGCCACTTTCAGTAGACATGCCAGCCCATGTTATCCTAGAAGTTACCGCAACTGAGCCCGGAGTAAAAGGGAACACCGCAACCAACGCAACAAAACCTGCTACGGTTGAGACAGGAGCCGAGGTAAATGTGCCTTTGTTCATTAACGAAGGAGACAAAATCAGAATTGATACCGAGAAAGGGCAGTATCAGGAGCGCGTTAAAGAGTAGTTCTCTAAACCAAGAATCGCTAATCTAGGTAGCCGATTTTTAACTGTTTCAACAATTCGAACTTAAAACAATTTTATCCCTTCACAGCAATAATTGTGTAGGGATTTTTTATATTTGATATCCAATAATTTTCAATGAAATTTAAACCCCAACAAACACTACAAGACATCGCAACTATCTTAGATTGCGATTTTGTGGGTGATGCTGATTTTCCGGTATTGGGGATGAATGAAATTCATGTGGTACAACCGGGTGATATCGTTTTTGTGGATCATCCAAAATACTACGACAAGGCGTTGCAATCGCCTGCCACCATTATTCTTATCAACAAAAAGGTGGAGTGCCCAAGAGGAAAAGCGTTGTTGATTAGTGACGATCCCTTTCGTGATTTTAATACTTTAACCGATCATTTCAATCCGTTTCGGATGGCGCGGGCCGTTATCGCAGATTCCGCAAAAATTGGTAAGAACACAGTCATTCAGCCTAACGTTTTCATAGGAAACAATGTCACAATCGGTGACAACTGTTTGATACATCCTAACGTGACCATATATGACAACACGGTTATTGGGAATAACGTGACTATACATGCGGGAACCGTGCTAGGGAGCGACGCATTCTACTACAAAAACCGACCTGAAAAATTCGATAAGCTAAAGAGCGGAGGTAAGGTTGAAATTAAAGATGATGTTGACATCGGTTCGTTATGCACCATTGACAAAGGTGTGACGGCCACTACAACCATAGGGGAAGGAAGCAAGCTGGATAATCAAGTACATGTGGGTCACGATACGGTGATAGGCAAACGGTGCCTTATCGCCTCACAAGTTGGTATCGCCGGTTGCGTGCTCATTGAAGATTTTGTGACCATCTGGGGCCAAGTTGGCGTTACCAGTGGCGTTACCATAGGAGAAAAGGCCGTAATTTCGGCCCAGAGTGGGGTGAGCAAATCACTGCCCGGGCATAAATCATATTTCGGAACACCCGCAGACGACTTTAGAAAAAAATATAAAGAATTAGCTTCCATTCGACTGATTCCAGATATAATTGAAAAATTAGATAATTTATAATGAGCAACAACGCAAAAAAAATTGTTAGAGCCTTTTACCTTTCAGATCTCTTAAAAGATGAAACCGTTCTCGAAACGTACTTCCATAAAGATATTGAGCTAATTTGGAACAGTACTGACGGTCTCTCCATATTACACTATGATGATCTTGACACGTTCTTTACGGAAGTTCGACGTACCTACAATGATCTTCGGGCCGAAGTAAGTCATCTACTTGAAGATGATGGTCACGTTACCATACGATACAAATATTACATCCGAACCATGGAAAACCCTGATGAAGAATTGGGTATTGCCCATTTTATCTGTATTTGGGAAGTGAAAGATGGCAAATTGTACCGCGGATTCCAAGTGAGTCAACCCGTAACAGAGAACGACGATACTACAGAATCATACGAGCGAGTAAAGGTGTAAAATCCTTTTAAAAACCATTGCAAATAGGTATCTTTGCGGTCGTAAAAAATGCAACAAAATTTAACGGTTAATCTCAGAAATAGATAGAAACATGAGTGTTTTAGTAAATAAAGATTCAAAAATAATCGTACAAGGTTTCACAGGAAGCGAAGGTACGTTCCATGCAGGCCAAATGATTGAATATGGAACCAATGTGGTAGGAGGTGTTACTCCAGGAAAAGGAGGCCAGACACATCTTGATAAACCTGTGTTCAACACGGTATCTGAAGCGGTTGAAAAAGTGGGGGCAGATACTTCTATTTTGTTTGTGCCGCCGGCATTTGCTGCAGATGCTATTATGGAAGCTGCAGATGCAGGCATCAAAGTAATTATTGCCATTACGGAAGGAATTCCTGTTGCCGATATGATCAAAGCATCTCATTATATCAAAGACAGAGACTGCAGACTTATTGGTCCCAACTGTCCTGGAGTAATTACCCCGGGAGAGGCAAAAGTGGGAATCATGCCAGGATTTGTATTCAAAAAAGGAAAAGTAGGTGTCGTTTCTAAATCAGGAACGCTAACTTACGAAGCGGCAGACCAAGTGGTAAAACAAGGATTAGGAATT
>JAWWCH010000306.1:0-3320 GCA_033720575.1 Marinirhabdus sp. | reverse complement strand
TATGGCCAAATCATAGCTTTTCAATCCAAAGCCAATGATGATGCCTTTGGCCGCGGGGGAGATATACGAGTGGTGTCTGTATTCCTCGCGATTAAATGTATTTGAAATATGTACCTCAATAACCGGTGTTTCAATGGCGCGAACAGCATCGCCGATACCCACAGACGTATGTGTGTATGCGGCGGCATTGAGAATGATTCCGTCGTAGCTAAAACCCAATTCATGCAATAGATTTATGATCTCCCCTTCTACATTCGATTGGTGGTAGGAAAGTTCAAGCTCGGTATGCTTGAATTGCAATTTTGAGAAATAATCCTGAAACGTTTCTGAACCATAGATGTCTGGTTCACGCTTGCCGAGAAGATTTAAGTTCGGACCGTTGATGATGGCTACTTTCATATCGTAAATATAGGCATAAAAAAAATCGGACCATAGGACCGATTTTTTATAGTATTGAATCTGTTGATTTAAAAATCGAAATGAATCCCGGCTCTAGCATGAACGTATCCTGCTTCCAAGACCACATATTTCACTTCGGCAAACAGGTTTACATTATCCATAAGGTTATATCGATAGCCTGTTCCCAAGTTCGCTCCAAATTCGGAACCGCTAACACTACTTTCCTCACCAATGGAGCCTCCACCTAGGCCAAGTGTTTTAACCGTTACGGAGAGGTATTCTCCACCTGCCAGGACATACCACATATCCACAATATTGTATCGTCCGTTCAGATCTAAGGCAAACCACTTGTTTCTAATGCTTTTTTCTTCGGCCACTGCGAAGGTACCCGAAGCGGTAAGTCCAAATTTTTCATTGAATTCATACGTAAGATCACCTCCAGCACCAATAGCTCCGATTTCGGTAAGATAACCAGCATGGATGGCTGCTCCAAACTCTTGTGATTTTGCAGCAAATGTGCCGCACATTACGGCTAAAATAAAAATAACTTTTCTCATAAGGATATAGGATGTTAGAATCGCTTCAAAAATACACAATTTTAGCTATAAAAAAAGCAGGAGACCTGCTCCTGCTTTTTATGATCAAAAGGTTTGTTGCTTATTGAAAAAACCAACCTATAGAAGCGCTAAATACGCTATTGAAAACATTAATATCGTCCTCTTCCGCAATAGTTACAAAATCAGATGAGTAGCGAAGCTGGAAGAATAATCCATTGTCTGGTAATTGGTACTGTGCGCCAATGGCGTTACTGATCAATACACTTTTGGTATCGAATTTGAACGACTCACCATCAACAGCCTCTTCGCTTACGAGATTAAATCCGAATTGTGGCCCACCGTGTAAGCTAAATCCTTCAGCAATGGTGAAATCTACTAGAATCGGAAGATTAATATAGTCCAAATTACCTTTTATGTCAAACCCTGAATCCTCAAGGCTATATCCCTGACGTGAATACACGAGTTCGGGCTGCAACGACAACCAACTGTTAAGGCCAACGCTTAAAACACCCCCAACATGAAAGTCTGTCTGACCGTCAAACTCATCTAGGTTATCTCCAAAAACAGACGCAAAATTAACACCGGCCTTTAATCCGAATTTTGTTTCTTGGGCTTGGGTTGTAAGGGTTCCAACAGTAATCAGGGCAACAAAAAGTAATAATTTTTTCATGGTAAATTCTATTAAAATATGGTTTATGAGCCGCCGAAGATAGAAATACCACTACACACGATACAACAAAAAAAGCAGGAAATTTCTTTCCTGCTTTTTAACTGTTTGAAATTGAATTATTTATTGAAAACTAAAGGTAATTCCAGCGTTAATGGAATTAAAAGTAGCACCATCACCCGAAATTCCAGAGTAAGATACTGCTGCACCAACGGTTTCAGTAAACATATAGCCTACACCTGGACGATAATAGAAACCACCATCAAATCCATCTGAAACACCTAAACCGTATCCTAAATGAGCTCCAAAGAAAAACTGCTCTAAGTAGAATCGAGCTTCACCTGCAACAGGGATAAAAGTAGCATCATCAGCTTCAACACTAACGGTTACACCAGCAATGGTCTGTTCTGAATCTTTTCCAAAATAATGCATAACTCCCGAGGCAGGACCTACATGGAATACATCATTAATAGGAAATAAATAAGAAGCATCAAGTACTACTCCAAATCCGTAAAAATCATCAAAATCTCCAGATGGAATGGCAGCACTAGCACCTACGTTGAATCCTTGTGCATTTGAAGCAGTAATACCAAAAACAGCAAATACTGCAATTAAAACTAGTTTTTTCATAATTAAAATTTGTTTAGATTATTTAGATAAAGCTACTAAATTATTTTACAATTCTTAAAAAATTTTTGAATTTGAGCTTGATCCTCGTGTAACTTTCTGTTTTTCAGTGAATCTCAAACTCGGTTGGCTATCGCCTAGTATTACAAGAAGCTATATCCTACAGAAAGTGTGATCACACTGTTTTTACCGGAAGTATTCGGTGCATCAGGCACATCAGAGAGTCCGAAGTTGTACCGCCCTTCTAAGCGTAGCCCCAAAGGAACGTCGTATCCCAAACCAACTACTCCCGAAACGTCAAAATCGTTGACAGCAATATCATTGACAACTTCACCGAGTACCGATTGGGTTTCGTCATTCACTACTACACCAAATTGAGGTCCGGCCTGTGCATGGAAGCCTTTCGCAATATATATTTTAGCTACAATAGGAACATTTACATAGTCCAGATCGAAATCTCCTGCATCAAATTCTGCACCCTGTTGTGAGTACAACAGATCTGCTTGTATTCCAAATCGATCATTGAACTTCCCTCCTACAAAAGCACCGACCACTATTCCAGTACGGCTATCGAGTTCAAGGTTTGAGGCGTCTGTAATATTTGCAAAGTTAACCCCTGCCTTGATTCCAAAATCAATGCCCTGGGCCTGTACTGAAGCTGCCATAAGTATCGCAACCAGTCCTAATACTATTTTTTTCATGGTTTTTATTTTTTAATTAGACGAATCAAATATAGTAGAAGCACAACTCTTATTTCCTAATATTATATTAAATTGACTCGCCTAATGCTTAACCATGAAGTGGGAACACGCCCTGTCAGATTATAAAAACTACTTAAGGATTGAACGTGGTTTATCTGAAAATACGTTCAAAAATTACGTCTTAGATCTTAAAAAGCTGCAGCGATGGCTTCAGGATACCAACGCTGATGCGCTACCTTTGACCATTTCTGAAGAAAAGATTCAGGAGTTTTTGTATCACGTGGGAAAAACCATGAATCCCCGCTCCCAGAGTAGGATCATTTCAGGCCTTCGTGGTTTTTTTAATTATTTGGTATTTGAAGGGTATCG
>JAWWCH010000305.1:0-3321 GCA_033720575.1 Marinirhabdus sp. | reverse complement strand
TGAACTATATATGCCCTCAGCACCCATTGGTGTTGTTACGCTTGGTAAGCCGTTTACCATGGCATCTATCAACTTCCCCTTAAGTCCTGCGCCAAAGGGAATTGGAGCCAATAGCACCTTGGCCTTTCCCATGACTTCGGAAATAGAATCTACCCATCCCATCAGGTTAAAACCCTCTTTTGGGGAATGCATTTCCCGAAGCTCCTGAGGCGCGTAGGCTCCATAAATGTGCAATTGAGCATCAGGAAGCTTTTCTCGTATCTGGGGCCAGAGGATTTTTAAAAGTTTTACCGAAGCAACGTTGGGTGCATGCTTTAGATTTCCGACTGCAATAAAATCCTTTCGATCAGAAAATGTGGGAATCTGATCTCTGTCAATGTTGTTCACCTCAACTAAAAGCGGTACATACCATAGCAGTCCCCTAGGGATGCCAAACGTAGCCGTAAGGAGCTCCAACTCTACTTCTGAAATCATTAAAGAGAGATCACATCGCATGATACTAGCCAATTCACGCTTAGCGACAGCTGTGAATATATCGGCTTGGGTCACCTCCATATCATTTTTATAAGCAGTTTCCCTGGCTTTTCGAAGAAAGTGAAGGTCTTCTGTATCTAAAATTTTGAGTGCTTCTGGGCATCCGTCTGAGACCCGCCAGCCAAATTGCTCCTCGGTTATAAAGCGATCAAAAAGTACCACGTCAGGTTTTAGCTCCTTGAGAAGTAAATCGAAAGAGACATCATTTAATTTCAATTCGTGCACTCGTACTTTGATCTGACTTAAATCGATCGTGTATTTTGTTGGTGCGGCTGTGCTACCAAAATGGATGTTATATCCCAATTCAGCAAATAAGGAGATAAGCTGCTTCATTCTTCTCCCCGCCGCAGTGGTTGCTGGTTCAGGAAAGGTATGGCCAATAATAAAAAGGACAGGCATAGCGTATCTTCACATTACGGCTACAAATTACAATTTTTATTGTGCTTTCATAATCTTAAAGAAATCACAAAAACCAACCAAAACCCTTGAAATTTTATAGCTTTATTAGCTGTATTAAAGGTCTTAAACCCTTTTAATAGTAGGTTTATAACTAAGTATTACTATTGAATCAATTTTTAACTCAAATACTTAAAATTGACTATAAAATCTGAAAATCACATCGTAATTGGCGTGGGTGCAAGTGCAGGTGGCTTAGAAGCATTGACTGAATTTTTCAACAACGTTCCAAAAACTTCCAACATGACTTTTGTGGTGGTGCAGCATCTGTCTCCCGACCACAAAAGCTTGATGGGCGAACTTTTGTCAAAACAAACCGAATTGCCGGTGGTTGAAATTTCACAGGACGCTCCCATACAACGCAATACCATTTATATCATTCCGCCCACTATGAACTTGGTTATTGAAAACAATCAGTTACGGTTGTTAAAAAAACCAGAGGGCAAAGAGCTCAACTTACCCATCGATATGTTCTTTGAATCGATGGCCAAAACATATCAAAACAATGCTGTCGGGATTGTGCTCAGTGGCACTGGAAGCGATGGAACCCGTGGGATCTGGCATATCAAAGAGCACGGCGGACTTGTGATTGCTCAACAACCTTCAGAAGCGAAGTTTGACGGCATGCCGCAAAGTGTCATCAATACCGGATTGGCAGATTATATCTTGCCTGTAGATGAAATGTACACCGAAATTGAAAACTATTTCAATGCGTCCCGAATGTATGACGATGCCGAAATGGTGGTCAGTAAAAACGAGCGGGTGTTTACGGAAATCCTCAATCTATTAAAACGTACTACAGAACTAGATTTCAACCTTTACAAGAAACCTACCTTAGTACGAAGAATGAGCCGTAGGTTACAGATTCATCAAATGTCAAATCTTGAAGACTACCTGACACTGTTGCGCACAGACCCCGATGAAATCGATATTTTGTACAAAGAGTTTTTGATAGGGGTTACCAAATTTTTTAGGGATGAGCCAATTTGGGAAACGGTGGAAACTGAAGCCATTTCAGAAATAATAAGCAATGCAGATGATGGCGATATCGTGAAAGTATGGAATGTTGGTTGTAGTACCGGCGAAGAAACCTATACCATTGCAATGTTGATGATGGAAGAATGTGAGCGCCAAAACAAACAATTGTCCATAAAGATTTTTGCTACCGATATCTCGCAGTTTCATTTAGACATTGCAAGCCGTGGCGAATACAATCAAGCGGTTGCTACTAATATTCCGCAAGGATTTTTAGTGAAGTATTTTAATTTAGTGAATGGCACTTTTAAAGTGAAAGACTATGTGAGACGTTCGGTCATATTTTCAAACCACAACATTATAAAAGACCCGCCCTTCAACCATATCGATCTTGTGGTGTGTAGAAATTTGCTGATCTATTTCCAACCCAAAATTCAAAACAGAGTGTTGAAAATATTGCACTATAGTTTGAATCTCGACGGTTTCTTACTACTTGGAAGCAGCGAAAACCTGGGAAGTGAAAAATCATATTACCAAACCATTCATCTTAAACATAAGCTCTTCAAGAATATAGAAACAACCAAAAGAATGCGAACCCAAACGTTGCAAAATAGCGATAGGCATCTCAAAAGTGGAGAAAAAGTACAAAACCAGATTATCACCTCAATTACCCAGCCTAGAGCAGAACGGAAACTGTTGGAAAGCCTGAGCGAATATGTGCTGGAACATCTCGAAGCTACAACCCTGTTCATCAATGAAGAGTATGACATTATTGAGGCAAAGGGTAATTTTGGACAGTTTGCCATACTGCCCAAAAAAGGATTTTCAACCAATGCTCTCAACATGCTGCCGTTCGAATTTAAAATTCCGATTACCAATAGCATACGGGAAGTCAAAGACACCGGTGAAAAGGTTCATTTTAAAAATATCGTAATCCAAAGCGGCAAAGACAAAAGATTGGTCGATCTGTTCGCTATGGCAGTAGATTCGAAATATGCAAATAATGGCGCGCATTATATGCTTACTATCGTAGAAAGAGATCCGGCCCATCTCAATACTAAAGTCTTAGATGGTGCTACATTAGAGGATTCAGCCAAACGGCGGATTGAGAATCTAGAACGCGAATTAGAATTATCAAAAGAAAAATTACTGCGTTCTGTGGAAGAAACAGAAACGAGTAACGAGGAGTTGCAGGCTACCAATGAAGAACTTTTGGCGTCAAATGAAGAGCTGCAAAGTACTAACGAAGAACTTCAAAGTGTGAATGAGGAACTGCACACCGTTAATGCCGAACACATCCAGAAAATGGAAGAATTGGCACTGTTGAATGCAGATATGTACAATTTGCTAGACAGT
>JAWWCH010000304.1:0-3345 GCA_033720575.1 Marinirhabdus sp. | reverse complement strand
TTCTCCTTCGTTTTCACTTAACTCCATCGCCTTCGGCATTACCTTGTGCTTGTTCTCAAGACTATTGAGCACCAAGCCCACAGCGGTGGCGTATAACGGACTCGTAGTCTCACTATCGCTATCACCAGCCAAATGCTCATTTGGGTAGCCTATTCGAGTATCCATTCCTGTGATGTATTCTACCAATTGCTTCAAATGCTGCAATTGTGAACCTCCACCCGTAAGCACAATACCCGCGATCAATTTTTTCTTCTGCTCTTCGTGTCCGTAATTTTTGATCTCCAAGTACACTTGTTCAATAATCTCAACCACCCGGGCATGAATGATTTTTGAAAGATTCTTGAGCGTAATTTCTTTGGGTTCTCTTCCGCGTAAGCCTGGAATGGAAACAATTTCATTGTCTTTGTTCTCACCGGGCCATGCCGATCCAAACTTGATTTTCAACAACTCTGCCTGCTTTTCAATGATGCTGCAACCCTCCTTGATATCTTCGGTAATCACATTACCCCCGAAAGGAATCACAGCGGTATGTCTGATGATACCATCTTTAAAAATGGCCAGATCTGTGGTACCGCCCCCAATATCGATCAACGCAACACCTGCTTCTTTTTCTTCTTGGCTCAATACAGCATTTGCAGAGGCCAAGGGTTCCAATGTTATGCCTGAGAGTTCCAATCCGGTACTTTTAACGCATCTACCAATATTTCGAATGGAAGAAACTTGCCCTACCACCACGTGAAAGTTTGCTTCCAATCGCCCGCCATACATTCCGATAGGTTCCTTTATCTCTGCTTGTCCGTCTACTTTAAAATCTTGCGGAAGTACATGAATGATTTCTTCCCCGGGCAACATCACCAATTTGTGCACTTGATTGCACAAACGCTCAATATCCTCTTCATCAATCACCTCATCGCTATTGCCCCGCGTGATGTAGTCACTATGTTGTAGACTGCGAATATGTTGTCCCGCGATACCTACTACCACATCCGAAATTTTGTAACCCGATGAGCTTTCGGCATCTTGTACAGCTTGTTGAATAGACTGAATGGTTTGTGTGATGTTGTTTACCACGCCTCGGTGCACTCCTAAGCTCTTGGATTTCCCGATGCCCAAAATCTCCATTTTTCCGTATTCGTTGTTCCGACCAATCATAGCAACAATCTTGGTGGTACCAATATCTAATCCTACCGCTATGTTTTCATTTTCCATCCTATTCCTTTTTTGTGGCTACCACCTGATTTCCAAATTGCAAATCGATGGTCTCGTAGCTATTCAATGTACTGTCCTGTTTTGTTTTCTGATAAAAAGCTTTAAAGTTTTCAAACTTCCGGGCTATCGCATTTAGGGTTCCGAATTTTATGTCAAAATCGTGTTTACGGAATTTCAATTCTACGGTTCCTCCCCTATTCACATGTATCCCGATCACACTTTTCTTCATGAACTCATCTGCATCTACTGCTATTAATAACGGCGTAATCTCAGTAAAATTGGTTCTTGATTGCCCTGTGATAATCGGCACCCGTGCTGCATGTACATCAGACAGCGGCATCACCTTTCCATCTTCATCAATGTAATAATCGGGCGAAGCCGCTACCCTTCCCAACGGATTACGTTGTTCGATCTTTGCCCCTAAAACGCCGTCAACCGTTACATATACTTGCGCGTCACGAATCATCGCATTTTCCAACAACCGAGACTCCACCTCTTTCAAAACTAAAGTTTCTTTACCGACACCCGTAATGCTGTCCTGATTTTGTATTAACAATTTATTAACCGTACCTAAGGTCACAAACGGATCATTATCATCTAAAAATTCTATGTCCACTTTTTTCAATTTGCGAAGGCTATTTCGCGTCTGGGTAAAGCTGTACAAAAACACCACAAGCGCGAGTAGTACCACAAATTTCAATATGTGCAACATCCTTTTCATGATTGCAAGGTTTGTGTTACTTTTTCTACTTCCACACCTATATCTCCAGCACCTACCATTAACTTTATACGTGCCGAAGACGCTTGTAGGGCAGCGGAAATTTCAGCTTTTGAAATCACCTTCGGATTGGATTCTTTATTGCTAACCTTTTCAATCAGCCCTTTCAACCATGTAGAGGTGACCCCCTCCATGGGTTCTTCTCGTGCCGGATAAATATCCAATAGCAATATTTCATCAAACTGAGCTAAACTCTTTGCGAAATCATGAGCAAAATCATGGGTTCTGCTAAACAGGTGTGGTTGAAACACGATGATCTTTTTATCCTTGGGATACATTTCTGACACTGCCTGATATAACGCATTTATCTCTGTTGGGTGATGGGCATAATCATCAATCAAAATCAACGCATCGGTTCTGATTCTATAGGAAAAACGTCGATCTACCCCTCTAAAGGTAGATAAAGCCTTGGGCAAGCAATCGGTTGGGGAACCGGCTAGTATTGCCATTCCCAAGGCTGTAACTGCATTATGTAGGTTATGATGTCCGGGCAGATAAAAATGTAAATCCCGTAATACGATAGTCGGTGTTTTTAGGTCGAAGACATAGGCTCCGTCTTCAATGCGAACGTTCTGTGCTTGGTAATCGGCAGCCTCATCAACTGCAACGGTTTTACCTTCAAGCGGCAACCCTTTTTTGAAGAGTAAATTTTCTTTCTTCGGAAGTAGGTCTGCAAAAGCCCTAAATCCCGCTTCAATAGAGGGCGCATCTCCATAAATATCCAAATGATCGGCATCCATGGAAGTGACGCAGGCGATGTCTGGACTCAAGGTTAAGAACGACCGATCGAACTCATCAGCCTCTACCACCGTTATCTCCGTTCCCTTACTGATGAAATTGGATTGGTAATTTTCGGCGATACCTCCTAAAAATGCAGTTACAGGCATCTCACAGGAAGCTAACAAATGACCTAAAATAGCCGATGTTGTTGTCTTGCCATGAGTGCCCGCTACCGCCAAACATAAAGTGTGCTTTGTGACTTCACCGAGCAAGCGTGAGCGCTTGACGATAATGAAATCTTGATCTATAAACCAATTTAGTATGTTGTTCTTCTTCGGTATGGCAGGTGTAAACACTACAAGCGTGCCATCATTTTTCCGAAACTCCTCCGGAAGGTCTTCTGCACTATCAGTATAGGTAATCGCGATGTCTTCTGCGGCTAATCTTTCGGTCAATGCTGAAGCCGTTTTATCATATCCACCAACCGTATAGCCTTGTAGCTTTGCATATCGCGCCAAGGCACTCATACCGATGCCACCTACACCTACGAAGTATATACGTTCTATGTTGTTGAGCAAACTCACGCTTCGGTCTTTTTTTCGATTAATTTTTCAATTTCGTCCACAATATCACTTGCC
>JAWWCH010000303.1:0-3347 GCA_033720575.1 Marinirhabdus sp. | reverse complement strand
GGACCTCCTGGAGCGCCCGGTATAAATATTTTAGGCCAAGTTTTTGAAGTCAATGTTGACCTCAATGCGAATAACGACTTTAGGCAATTAATCACAATTCCCACAGACATTGAAGTATTTGAAAGCGATGCCATTCTGGTCTACTGGCTAGAAGAGGTAGCACCGGGAAACTTAGACGTTTGGTCGCCACTGCCGCAGACCATTTATGTGAATGACGGCAGCTTCCAATACACCTATAACCATACCTTTGTTGATGTATTATTGTTTCTACAAGGAGATATTGACCTCAATACGTTAGGTCCTGAGTTTACAAACGACCAAATTTTTAGAATCGCAATTGTACCGGCTGAATTTGCTTCGGAAGGTGTTTCAATGGAGTACTTGATGGAACAAGGTATTATTGATACCGATTCAATTATAACTTTAGGAAATTAGATGTATGAATAAGATTGCTATACTGATTGCTGCCCTTGCCCTTGTTAGTTGCAGGTCGGAAGCACAAGACTCAAAAAATACCCCAAAGACCTTTCCTGTTTCAAAGACGGAAGCCGAATGGAAGGCTGAATTGACCGATCAGGAGTACTACGTGCTTAGAGAGGAAGGTACCGAACCTGCTGGCTCTTCACCCCTTAATAAAAATTACGAACCTGGCACCTACGTCTGTGCTGCCTGTGGAACGCCTGTTTTTGAAAGTGAACACAAGTTCGATAGTGGCACAGGTTGGCCAAGTTTTGATCGTGAAGTTGAGGGCAATGTTGCATTTTCAACCGATTATAAATTGGGCTATGCCCGAACGGAAGAACACTGCGCCACTTGTGGCGGTCATTTAGGACATGTATTCGAAGATGGGCCAAGGGACACCACCGGAAAGCGCCATTGCATTAATGGAGTAGCGTTGGATTTCATTCCGGAAGGAGAAAAATTACCCAAGAATGAGTAAGTATCCGATTGAAAAAACAGAAGCTGAATGGCTAGAAGAGCTCGGTCCTGAACGGTACCGAATTCTTCGAGAAAAAGGAACTGAACGCCCCTTTTCCGGAGCGTATAATCTCACTACCGAAGATGGTATATACGCATGCGGTGCTTGTAAAACGCCCTTATTTGAAAGTTCAAGTAAATTTGACAGCGGTTGTGGCTGGCCCAGTTTTGACGAAAGTATTGACGGTGCCGTAGAATATGTGAAAGATACCACCCATGGCATGATTCGAACCGAAATACTCTGTGCGAATTGTGGTAGCCATCTCGGACATGTCTTTAATGATGGCCCAACGCAGACTGGACAACGCTATTGCGTGAACTCACTTTCCGTGGATTTAGAAAAAAAATAAAAGAAATAATTCTCTTTTTTGAAAAACACCGTGTACCACGAGGGCATGGTGTTTTTGTATTCTACGCCCTATTTTATCCTTCTGCCATTTTTATTCGTATTTGAAAATTCTTTTCTTGGTCGGTCTGCAATTCATTTCGTAAATTCGTAGCCGTTAAAAACGATTAAAACTACAACATGAGTAAATACGATATCATTGTTCTTGGAAGTGGCCCTGGAGGCTACGTTACTGCGATTCGCGCGTCACAATTAGGCTTTAAAACTGCCATAGTTGAAAAAGAAAGTCTAGGCGGTGTTTGTTTGAATTGGGGGTGTATTCCTACCAAAGCATTGTTGAAAAGCGCACAGGTATTTGATTACTTGCAACATGCCGAAGACTATGGTCTTACGGTATCAGGTGCTGATAAAGATTTCGGCAAGGTGATCGAAAGAAGTCGCGGTGTTGCTGATGGCATGAGCAAAGGGGTTCAATTCTTGATGAAAAAGAACAAGATAGACGTGATTGAAGGCTATGGGAAGATCAAACCTGGCAAGAAGGTAGATGTAGAAGGAAAAGAATACAGTGCCGATCATATCATTATTGCAACGGGAGCGCGCTCACGTGAGTTACCAAACCTTCCGCAGGATGGAAAGAAAGTCATTGGATATCGCGAAGCCATGACCTTAGAAAAACAACCGAAATCGATGATCGTAGTGGGTAGCGGTGCTATCGGTGTTGAGTTTGCACATTTCTATAACGCCATGGGGACCGATGTTACTATTGTGGAATACTTACCAACCTTAGTGCCGGTAGAAGATGAAGATGTTTCTAAGCAATTTGAACGTTCATTCAAAAAGGCTGGAATCAAAGTGATGACCAATGCGTCGGTTGAAAAAGTAGATACTTCAGGAAAGACTGTAAAGGCCACTGTTAAAACTAAAAAAGGCGAAGAAACCATAGAAGCCGATATCGTGCTTTCCGCAGTAGGAATTATTGCAAATATTGAAAATATCGGACTAGAAGATGTTGGTATTGTAACCGACAAAGGTAAAATCATGGTAAATGATTGGTACCAAACCAACATCCCAGGATATTATGCCATAGGCGATTGTGTTCCTGGGCAGGCTTTGGCTCACGTAGCTTCAGCGGAGGGTATCACCTGCGTTGAGAAGATTGCAGGTATGCATGTGGAAGCCATTGACTACGGAAACATCCCAGGATGTACCTATGCCACTCCAGAAATTGCAAGTGTGGGAATGACTGAAAAACAAGCGAAAGACGCTGGATACGAACTGAAAATCGGGAAATTTCCGTTTTCGGCTAGTGGGAAAGCAAGTGCCGCCGGAACCAAGGACGGTTTTGTAAAGGTTATTTTTGACGCCAAATACGGTGAATGGTTGGGATGCCATATGATTGGTGCAGGCGTAACCGATATGATTGCCGAGGCAGTATTGGGCAGAAAGCTTGAAACTACCGGACATGAGGTATTGAAAGCAGTGCACCCCCACCCTACAATGAGTGAAGCGGTGATGGAAGCTACAGCTGATGCGTATGGAGAAGTGATTCACTTATAGGAAATATACCATTCAAATGAAAAAGATAAACGACTCAGTAATTCTGGGTCGTTTTTTTTATATTCTGACGTCGAATCCCAAAAACAGGACATTGGGTGAGAGCTCCTCAAAACCCAACGTATATTTGAGTCCGAGAGAAAGCCGTTCCGATAAATGATAGGCTGCGCTAAGGTCTGCACGCACTTTAAATTTATTCACAAAAAGGTCAAAGAAATAATTCATACTTGGCCCCACTAACAGACTTAGGTCAGGCGCCACATAATATTCGACATATATGGGAGCATTAATAAACTGGAACTCGCCTATGCCAACATACAATACGTCTAATTGGTAATGAAAATTTTCACTCCTCATTAGATCTATATATACACCTCCAAAATAGCCAACTTCAATGGTCGGGTCCTCCCCAAATTGTTGTTCGTCTGTATTGAAAAATGTAAAGTTTGCACCTCCCTTGATGCCAAAT
>JAWWCH010000302.1:0-3350 GCA_033720575.1 Marinirhabdus sp. | reverse complement strand
TGCCAAATGGTACGAAAACGTACTCGGACTAAAAAAATACCGATGTAAGGAATGGGGTGATTACCCTATATTCATGCTCAAAAACAAGACAGGGGTAACCTTATTTCCTGCTAATACAAATGACACCGTATGCGATAGCACTTCTAAGAATGTAAAAATAGATCATTTTGCGTTCAATGTAACTCGAGAAAATTTCGAGAACGCTAAGCGTAAGTTTACTGAACTCCAAATAGATTTTAACGTTCAGGATCACCACTTTTTTCATTCCATTTATCTCAAAGATCCAGATAATCACACTGTCGAATTGACCACCCTAGTTGTAGATGAAGATACCTTTTATTGATCCCTGCCGGAACATCGGGGCGTATGTTGAATTAAATACCCTTGTCTTTTAGCGCCAGATTTAACATGTGTGTTTTCATAGAAAATAGCATCAAGGGTATAAATCAATACACTCAAACATTAGAAAAAATCAACTTTTTTGACCGAGATTCCTTTCCCATTCGATAGGATAATTCATTGGATTTCAATACCCTTCTTTTAAAAAATCATGCGCAGCTTCAAAAAAATAACTAATTTTAATACTTCAGAAACAGAATTAAAAAATGATGTACTTCGGTCGCTGTACTTTCAAAACAAAACTCAAATCACTGTAAAATCTAAGCTGACCCAGTACTATTCTATAGTTCTAAATAACTAACCCTTAAACCCACATTTATGAAAAAATTACTAGTTCTGATGATGCTCTTCACCATTATTTCATGTGCCGAAACTAGGCAAGAACAGACCGAACCAGCCACTGAAAGTACTGAGCTAGACATCCAAGCTGAATTGGCAGCAATAGAAGAAACTCGAAACGGATTTCAATTGGCCATTAAAGAAGGAAGGTTTGGAGATCTAGGTACATACGCAACCGATGATGTGAAATCATTGACTCCGATTTGTGGACCATGGGAAGACTTTAAATCCCAACGGGCAAATCCAACGGGTGCCTTCCATTACGACAGTCTTATCATGCGGCCCAGAGAAACCATAATTGTAAGTGATAGTGTGGCCTATGATTTTGGCACAAGTTCTACGTACTACACCAATGAAAACGGTGAGCCCATTGAACTGATAGCGACATTCCTCGCAGTGCTTAAAAAAGACAAGGCAGATGGCGTATGGAAACTTCATAGAGAAGTAGCCAACACTATCGATTTAGAGTAAGCCTCCATCTTTATATGGGGTTCGGCAATCATGTCTGCATGTTTTCTTAAGACCCGGTAAACGAAATTTTTCAATCTAAATCTCTCTTTGCCAACCTAATATAGGTTCAAAAGTTGGAAGGAAAAATGGAATTTGTTTCGGCAATTCACCCTTCGATAAACATCGGCAATGAGGTGACCATAGGAAAAGGAACGGTGATCATGGCAGGCGTCATCATTAACAATAATACACAAATTGGCGAACATTGCTTTATCGCCACAAACTTCTCTATTGATCACGATTCGTCCATGGGCGACTTCGCCAGTGTAAGTGCCGGAGTTACAAGCGGGGGTAGCGTTTCTATTGGTGCCTTCACTGCGGTGTGCCTTGGTGCCAGCATCATTCACATGAGAAATGTTGGAAAACACAGTGTCGTTGGGGCTGGAAGTTTGGTTGTAAAAAATGTACCTCACAATGTAGTGGTATATGGTTCACCAGCTAAAACCGTTCGAGAACGTAAAAATGACGACAGATATCTGTAAAAACAGTTCTTCTTTCTCGTTCCTTAATTCACTTCTTTTTTCTACATTGTGTTCTATATTCATTTTGTAAAACACCATTTCTAGATGCTTACTGATGTTGTTGAGATATCCCAGATCACGAAAAAAATCACACCCAAGAGAAATGGTGATGATTTTGCAGTATGCTGGATACAGAACCCAGTAAAGGGCTTAGAGGTTGATGATGTGTTTTATGAAAATCTATCCAACTCCATTTTCTTTCTTGACCCAAAATTTAATTGGAAATTATACAAAGATGACAACGCCTTTTCGGGCTACGTGTTATACGTCTCTAAAGAATTGCTGAACCACCCTACTTTTGCCAATCTTCATATCAATCAGGTGCGCCTATTTAATCAAGAAGAAATACCCATGTTTCAGCTAAGTCCTGGAATCGAAAAACGCACCCAAGCCATTTTGGAGATGATTGATGAACTGCTCGCCTCCCATCTCAATCATAAAGAAGACGCAGTTCTTTCACTACTTAACACCTTCTTTGTGTATTGTGACGGACAATGCAACATTAAATCGGTAATTTCTACCAAAAGCAACAAAACCAGTCTGGTGTACAAATACAAACAGCTGGTAGACCAACATGTGTGCACCCATCACAACGTCAATTTCTACGCAGACCAATTACATATCTCCTCTAAGTATTTGAATGATTGCGTGCAGGAAGTATTGTCGGTGAGTGCCAAAAGTATTATTGTAGAACAACTTCTCATGCGGGCCAGAAGTGCCTTGAAATTTTCGGATAAAACCATAAAGGAAATAGGTTTTGACATCGGTTTTTCATCTGCAGACTATTTTAGCTCGTTTTTCAAAAAGCACACCGGATCTACTCCATCTGCCGTACGTAAATCGTAACGGTTCGCATTTTCTAAGGTTTTACCGACATTTTCACAAGCCCCTAGGTTTAACTTATTGGTACATTGCGTTAAAACAAACGGATATGGACAGACAACAATTTATTAGAACCTCAGGATTCGGACTTGGAGTAGCATTATTCCCTACGTTGGTACAAGGGCAGACTTTAGATTCAGCAAATGCAAGCCAACCCAAAATCGTCAAAGATGCTGAAGGAGAAGTTTTGAATGTAATCGGAGACATTCAAACGCATAAACTGACAGGCACTGACACCGTAAACCAGATTGTAGAATGGGTAGATAACGTTGAGCCCGGGGTTGGAATTCCACCGCACATCCATACCAAAGAGGACGAAATATTCCGGGTGATTAAAGGTCAAGTTGAAATCATGGTAGATGGTAATGTGACGATTCTCAATGAGGGTGATGTGGCTTTTGCACCTAAAAATGTGCCTCATGCCTGGAAGGTTGTTGGAACCGAAAAGGCCAAAATGATCACATCTGCTTTTCCGGCAGGCATCGAATTTATGTTTATGGAACTTTCAGAATTACCAGCAGGACCTCCAGATTTCCCGAAAGTCGCTGAAATCTGCGGTAGACACGGCATTCGATTTGTGTAAATGTGACATGAAAATAATGTCCTCATGAGTTTGGTTTCGTAACTTGTAATTGTTTTTTACGTTTATGTGTTACGATATCAAAGCAAGTTTAGAGGCCCAACTGAGCCGGGCAAGAC
>JAWWCH010000301.1:0-3355 GCA_033720575.1 Marinirhabdus sp. | reverse complement strand
TGAATGTACACAAGGCCTGTTGGGTACAACCGAAAAACCCTAAGAGTGATGAATTTGCCGATTTCAAACGGGTAAAGTCGAAGTTCTTGGCGAAAGACAAGAAAGGACAATTGGTGTTTTTTGCCGATAGTGCGTTCACTTTACAAATGACCCAGAGCAAGTATCCGAATGTGAAGTTGCACTTTGTAAGTGAATTTGAATCAGAATAAAGATTATTTGCAAAGGGAAAGCACTGATACAGCAATAAAAACGTGTTTGTTTTCCGCTTGACGAATGAAGACGTATGTACTTAGTTTACGTAATAAATTCTAATCTGAACTTCATCGTTCCCCGGTCCTAGCCACAATTTCGCCGAACCTGATCCGCTGGTGTCCTCCACTTCTAATTTACAAGCAAAGAGTGCCAAATAATCACCTGGAGGAAGTTTTACGTAATCACTACCATTTGTCCGAAGGTTTTGGTACTCGCCATGTTCGGCGTTTGAATTCGTATAATATTGACCATTGAGACCTACCAATCCTGCATAATTGGTACATGTATTTTCATTTACCGGACGGATGCACCATGGCCCACCATTGATAAAGTTATCATCTGCATCCTTTACCACATAACAATTTGAAGTGGTATTTGTAGGATCACAAGTTGGCACCGAAGTGGTATTACCACAGTAGGGTGTCTGACATCCAGAATTGAATATTTTCATAAAATACATTCCGGTGTGCACTACCCTAGCCCTATTATCCGAAATGCGTTTACGCTTATCGTCAATTTGATTATAGATATTCCATGAAACGGAATAATTAACCTCGACCATTGCGGTGTCTGTTAAAGTAAAGACATAATTTGACCAATCAATAGGCGATGCTGTAGGTGTATAGCCCGTACCATGTCCTACTTGTACTACTAAATTTTCTGGCGTCTCTTGATCTTCCAAATAGTTACCCGAATCAACAAACAAGGGAGGGATATCGTCAACGGATCCCAAAACTAAATTTCCGTCTGCATTGACATATACTCTTGTGGTACCGTCTTGACCTAGGTTATTTACGTTATTTGTGGCATTCAATCCTTCAACACGAACATTTTCAGTAGTGCCACCAACATGGACTGTCTGTTGGGGGTTGGTAGTATTAATACCGACTTGGGCATATATCGTTGTACACATGCACGCCAAGAAAATCGAAAATATGGCTAATTGTTTCATAAGCTATTCGAATATTCGGATTTTTAAATAATCTTCAGCACCTCCAAATCCAACACTGGTAAATGTTGTTCCGTGGTCTTTTACACTTCCAAAGAAATGAATCGCGTGGGTTCCTACCGGAATTTCGGCATATCCCTGACCATTGATATATGGATAACCACCAATGCCACCAAGCGATGATTCGTGATAGACGCCATTTAGACCATAGATTTCAGTAAGTTCAGGTCCTAGGCCATCATCATTGTAATCGATATAGAAGTAGATTTTAATTTGACTTGCCATAAAAGTGGCAGGTTCAGACCATGGGGGTGCGACGAGCATACTGCTACCCTTCACCAAGGTTGTAATACCATAACGTATTTCAAGCAAGGCCTCTTGCGGTGTGGTGAACGTAATTTCAGCAAGCTCTTCATCAACAATCGTCGTTCCCAGATCATCATTATCAACCACTATTCCTGTTTCATTTCCAGAACCGTAACCATGAGGGTCGTCTGGAATAAAGTTCGGCACATCAATAATAATGTTTAACGGATTGATTCCTGAATTTCCTGAACCCGCGATCGTAATGTCTCCATCTGCATTCACGAATGCTGGTGACAATTTTATCCCATCGTTTAATGTAGGACTATTCGTAGCATTTAAGCTCTCTATACGTATGGTAGAGTTCGACCCAGCGATGTGCAGCTCCTTCTGAGGATTGATTGTACCAACCCCGACCTGTGCTGAGACAGCTGAGAAACTTAGAACACTAAAAAGAAGTAAAAGTTTTTTCATACGCGTCTAGTTCAGTTTAAAGAATAAAAAGTCGGTATCAGTCGCAAACTCTATATAGGTAGCTCGAGACAAAAGTCCTGAATTACTCCCTCGAATGTTTGAGGAGACCAAACCCATTATATCTAATGTATAATCGGTTGGCACACCAGGTGTGGGTTCAAACTTTATGTACACCGTTGTGCCGTTATAAAAGGGCCCAGTCACACTATTACTTGACGCACTGGTATAGCTTCTTCCACTCGGTCCATAATTCCTGTTAGATAGATTATCATTTGGATCTGGATCTGGTGAAACTGTGATATAGTTCTCAACTCTTCGTGCCAAACCATCTGCAATTACGGAATGCGACGCATCTGCGTAAATGTGGTGACTAATATTGTATTTCACTTGAAGCAACATCGGTTGATCTAAAGTGAAAGTATAGGATTTAATAGTTGTGATTGCTTTACCATCTGCATCGGAAGTTCCTAAGCTGACCATATTGGTAGCTAGGGTAGTATCATCAAAGGCGTCTGTTGCGCCCGTATTTTCTAGCACTTCCAAAACCAAAGTAAAGTCGCCGTTTTCGTCTACGTATAATGGGTAAGTCCCCGAACCCCCTCCATTATTGAGGTTATTTGTTGCGTTAAGACTTTCTACTCGAAGCGTTCCATTCTCTCCAGCAATATGAAATTGTTCTTGCGGACTAGACGTATTGATACCAACCTGAGCTGTTGCCCAAGTGGCACACAAAAGCAGTAAAAGAGATGTAATTTTTCCCATACCCTTACATACAACATTGTCTCCTGAAGAAACAGGTTAATAAAAAAGTTCCTCTGCAAGTTAGTTGGGGATACGTATTTGGGGCTGGGCGAAGTTAGATAGGCTACACACATTATCAACTAATGTGGATTTACTATAACTAAAATAAACATTATTTGTAACAAAATGACATTCAGTGTCTTAATAGCATTACTTTAACACCGACTTTCAGATGAACAACAAAAAAAACCTGTCAAATGACAGGTTTTAAATGTTCTACGCCTCTCCAGTAGGCCCAAAATTGATTGGCATGGGGGGTTGTTTATAATCCTTGATTTCACCATGTTGTTGTTCAAAACGCGAAACGTTGTCGTGCATGGCCTTCAAAAATCGCTTGGCATGTTGTGGTGTAAGCACAATACGTGCCTTCACCTTGCTTTTTGGAACTCCAGGCATAATGCTTACAAAGTCTACTACAAATTCGCTTTGCGAGTGATTGATAATGGCAAGATTACTGTAGATTCCTTGCGCTATCTCTTGATCCAATTCAATGTTTATTTGTCCTTGTTTTGGTTTTTTATTGTCTTCCATAAGTTATATGTTATTTAGACCCGTATCGGCCCGTTGATTTGTGAT
>JAWWCH010000300.1:0-3355 GCA_033720575.1 Marinirhabdus sp. | reverse complement strand
CGTAGACACCACCGCCTTCAAAAATCAGTATTATGATGAGGTTTCTGCTTTATTAAAGGAAGCGAATCTTACAGTTCCTGAAGGCAAATACTTTATCCGTGGCGGTAAAAAAGGAGTGCACAGTGAACACATGGGCTATCTGTTGGCCGAATTACAGTACATGCAACGCACCTATCCAAACATGGAATGGTAATCTGAAAATCATGACCGCTACCGAGCCACATATCGATCCGCATTTAATTCCAATTCTGGAACAAGTGAGTGATCCTGAAATCCCTGTGCTCACCGTGTTAGATCTTGGAGTCATTCGAGAAGCGGTAGAAGAGGAAGGAGTGATAAAAATTAAGCTAACGCCAACCTACAGCGGATGTCCGGCGATGGACGTCATTGGCGACGATCTCAAAGCCGCCTTCGCCAAAGAAGGGAAAGAGGTTGAAGTCGATTTGGTGCTGGCTCCCGCGTGGAGTACCGATTGGATCAGTGAGAAGGGACTCAAAAAAATGGAGGAATATGGCATCGCGCGTCCTTTGAAAGAGTCGGCCGATAAAGATGCCCTGTTGGGCAATAAAAAATTAGTAGAATGCACCAATTGCGGGAGTACAAACACCCATTTGGTGAGCCAGTTTGGTTCAACGGCATGCAAAGCGTTATTTCAATGCGACGATTGCCAAGAACCATTCGATTATTTTAAATGTTTGAAATAGTACCCTTTTTCGCAGAATATGATTTCAAAAGCTTCGAATGACAGGAACGCAGTGACGCGAAGTTTTGAAATCGGTTTTCAGCTTGCTGAAAAATTCCTTGAAAAAGGCGTCTTTTTCTTTGATTCGTTTCTTTTGGACGAGCAAAAGAAATGAATAGAAAATAAAACAATATGATGAGATCTATAGAAAAAAAAGTTTTGAATGGAGTGGCTACACTCACTTTAAATCGTCCGGAAGTATTCAATAGCTTCAATCGCGAGATGGCACTGCAGTTCCAAGATGATTTGGACGCTTGCGAAGAAGACGCGGCCGTGCGTGCCATTGTGATTACAGGTGCGGGCAAGGCTTTTTGCGCGGGACAAGATTTAAAAGAAGTAACCACACCCGAACTGAACCCGGGCTTCAAAAAAATTCTCGAAGAACATTACAACCCCATTATCTCAAAGATCAGGGCCATCGAGAAACCAATCGTTGCTGCGGTGAATGGCGTGGCCGCAGGCGCCGGTGCCAATATCGCATTGGCCTGTGATATCGTAATTGCGAGTGAACATGCCAGTTTCATCCAAGCTTTTAGTAAAATTGGTTTGGTGCCCGATAGCGGTGGCACCTATTTTTTACCACGACTCATTGGCTTTCAGAAAGCATCAGCATTGATGATGCTGGGCGATAAAGTTTCTGCTGAAGAAGCAGAACGTCTCGGAATGGTCTACAAAGTCGTTTCCTCAGAAGAATTCGAAGAAACCATTCAAAACACAGCAATCAAATTGGCTAACATGCCCACAAAAGCACTTGGAATGACCAAGCGGTTGCTCAATTATGCGATGACCAACGATTTGGATGAGCAATTGTACAACGAGGGCAAATTACAAATTGAAGCTGCCGAAAGTGACGACTATCGTGAAGGTGTGGCTGCATTTGTTGGAAAGCGCAAACCAAATTTTAAAGGAAACTAATAATCAAAGTCACCCTGAGCGGAGGCGATGGGTCTGTTTATATGTCAAAAATTAAGAGTGTAGGAATTATCGGTGCGGGAACCATGGGTTCTGGAATTGCCCAAGTGGCAGCCACTGCTGGATGTAAGGTAAAATTATTTGATGTTGATCAAGCTGCTTTAGACAAGGCCAAAAAGGCACTTGATAAGATATTAAGCCGTCTTGTGGAAAAAGGACGTATCGATTCCGAAGCAAAGAATAGGATTCAAACCAATATCAACTACGTAAACACGCTAGACCAGTTGTCTGATGCTGATCTAACCATTGAGGCCATAGTGGAAAACCTGGACATCAAGAAAAAGGTATTTCAAGAATTGGAAGGCTACGTTGGTGACAAGTGCATCATTGCATCGAACACTTCTTCCCTGTCTATCGCATCCATTGCTGCCTCGTTACACAAACCGGAACGTTGTGTAGGAATTCACTTTTTCAACCCAGCGCCGTTAATGCGTTTGGTAGAAGTAATTCCGGCGATACAAACAAGCGATGACACCCTAGAAACGGCGGTTACCACTATTAAAGATTGGGGAAAGACCGTGGCCATAGCCAAAGACACACCTGGATTTATTGTGAATCGTGTGGCGCGTCCTTTTTATGGTGAAGCCCTGCGAATTTATGAAGAAGGGATAGCCGACTTTCAAACCATAGATACCGCTATGAAAGAGGTGGGTGGGTTCCGAATGGGACCGTTTGAGCTCATGGATTTTATAGGAAACGATATCAATTATACCGTTACGGAAACGGTGTTCGCTGCGTTTTACTTCGATCCGAGGTACAAGCCAGCCTTCACCCAAAAACGCTATGCTGAAGCAGGGTATTTAGGCAGAAAGTCAGGTAGAGGATATTACAAGTACGATGAAAATGGACGGGTCACCTTTAGCGCAGTTGAGAAGTCTGACAACCATGTTGATTTGAACAAAATTTTCGAGCGCATCCTAGTGATGCTCATAAATGAGGCGGCAGATGCGCTGTTTTTGAACATTGCAAGTGCAGAAGACATAGACAATGCCATGACCAAAGGGGTAAACTACCCAAAGGGGTTATTGGCTTGGGCAGACGAAAAAGGAATCGAATGGTGCGTTTCAAATATGGATGCATTATATAACCACTATCACGAAGATCGATACCGCTGTTCGCCAGTGCTACGCAATATGTTGGAGAAAAATCAAACCTTTTTCTAATGGAAGGAGCAAGAATTCCATACAAAATGCTTTCCCAAGATGCCTTCAGCAGTTGGCTAGGCATTGCAATCGTACAAAGTGAGGTAGGTAAAGTGATTGTAGGCATGACCATTCGTAAAGAAATGCTCAATAGCATGAACAAAGCCCATGGCGGAATCACCTATTCTTTGGCAGATACTGCGTTTGGCTTTACCGCGAATACGCATGGCAACTATGCGGTATCAATTGAAACGAGTATCAACCATATTGAAGCGCTGGAAGAAGGAGATTATATCACGGCAGAAGCGACGGTCGACCTTCAAAAAACGAAAGTCGGATTTAATATTGTTGAGGTAAAACGAGGCGATGAACTGGTCGCGCTTTTTAAAGGAGTGGTCTATCGAACCACTAAAAAATGGGAAGAATAGAATTTAAAATGTAAAACCGAAAAACGTAAAATTTTAAGGTTAAGCCACAGGGCCATTTTGCATTTATCATT
>JAWWCH010000299.1:0-3362 GCA_033720575.1 Marinirhabdus sp. | reverse complement strand
TCCTTGAAGTTTTCGTCTACATATTCTATGGTAATCTTGGGCTGTCTGAACACGTCTTCATTGATGTTCGGGATGCTGAGGCAACCTTCGTTGAAGGCCCATTCGTCTCCTTCTTCTTCCACGATCTTCGCATTGATAAATACCTGTTTAAAGTTGGCGCATTGTTGCCGTTCTTCTTCTGTAAGGTCTTCATCATCTTCAAACGGACTCGCATCTACCAGAAACAAACGAATGGCCAAACCAATCTGCGGTGCCGCCAGTCCTAATCCGCGTGCGCCATACATGGTTTCGAACATATTTTCTATGAGGGTATCTAACTTCGGATAGTCTTCGCTAATCGCAGTTGCCTTTTTTCGTAAAACGGGATCGCCATAAGCGACAATAGGTAATATCATTGATTTATTTTTTGTTTACAGGTTGTATAAATACTCCTGCAGAATGATGGTCGCACTAATCTCATCGATCAATGCTTTATTTCTTCTTTTTTTCTTCGATAGGCCGCTATCAATCATGGTTTGGAACGCCATCTTGCTCGAATAACGTTCATCAACACGCTTAACTTCCAACTCAGGAAAATGCTGCTCAAATTCTTTTAGAAATTCCTGAATATGTTCTTCTACATCACTGGGCGCGCCATCTTTCTGTAGGGGCTGCCCCACCAATACCAAAGACACGTTTTCTTTGTCAAAATAAGACCTTAAGAAATCGATCAGCTTTGGGGTTTCCACGGTGGTTAGCCCAGAAGCGATCATCCGCAATTCATCGGTGATTGCGATGCCTGTACGCTTGGTTCCGTAATCGATTGAAAGGATGCGTGCCATATCTGGTGCAAAAATAAGAGGAATTATTGGAGTACCCTATTTTTTGTAATTCTGAAGTACCTGAAGCACACCTGCTCTTTTTATTTTACCCGTTTCGGTGTACGGAAACTTTGAAATGCGATAGACCTTTTTAGGGCGTTCATAGGGTTCCAGTTCTTGAAAGGCTTCCATAAAAGCAGGGCTTAAACTCCCATCACTTTCAAAAATTAAAATGACACGTTGCCCCAATGTTTCATCCGCTTCCGAAGCAATAATAAAAGGAGGTTCAATAAAGGCTTTCAATTTGGCCTCAATCGCTTCCGGAAATAATTTTATACCTCCGCTGTTGATAATGTTGTCTTGTCTCCCTACCCATGAGAAAGAACTTGGAGAATGTAAAATCACCAAATCGTTGGTAACCACGGCCATATTTGAAATTTTAGGCGCATGAATCACCAAGCAACCTCTGTCATCTGTCGTAAATTTTACATCGGGTAATGCCGAGTATCGATCACTGCGCGCCGGACCGTTCAGTCTGCGAACTGCCACGTGGGTGATGGTTTCGGTCATTCCGTAAGTTGCAAATGCATCGGTATCAACGGTCTGGAGTGCTTCTTCCAATTGCGTAGAGACTGCCCCTCCACCAATGATCACCTTTTTTACCTTTTGCAATGCCTCCAAGGAATGCGACACCTGATACGGTACCATGGCAACAAAATCATAGTCGTTGTCATATTCCACCAAAGCATCCTTGGCGGGTTCAACCACATGTAGGTCCCACCCCAACACCATAGCCCGCACTACCATCATTTTACCTGCGATGTACTCTGCTGGAATACAAAGCAAGGCCCGGGTGCCACTTCCTGTTTTGAAATACGCCCCTGTAGCCATGGCACTGTGTACCATTTGTTGTTTGGTCAAGTTGATTTTCTTGGGCTTGCCGGTAGATCCTGAAGTTTTTACGACTATTTCTTCTGAAAAATCCAACCACTTTTCTATGAATTTTGCCACACTCACTTCTTGGTCATTTCCCTCTTCCTGAAGGGTGTCAACGAAGTTCAAGACCTCTTCTGCCGAAGAGAAGTCGAGACCATTCAGCTTGAACGCAGGATGTAAAGAAAGTGAGGTTGGCTTCAAGGGTTTATGGGTTTTCTGAAGGTACTATGGGTTCTGGTGGTGGCGGATTGACTCTTCCGAACAATTTCTCGCCCCAGCCTGTCCATTTATAGCGCCATGCCATAATGGCTAAAAAAATGGGATATAAGACCAATACAGGTATCAGCACATCAAATCCGGCGGAAGGTTCAGAAATATCTTTTAATATCGAGTTCGTTTGAAAGACCGTCCAATCTGCGGTTACCAACAAGGCACCTACCAGGTTGTTTCCAGCATGGAAACCCAGGGCAAGCTCGAGGCCTTCGTCCATTAAGGTCATAATGCCCAAAAGAAAACCAGTCCCGATGTAGTACACCATAATGATAGCTCCTAATTTCTCAACTTCTGGATTAAAATAATGAAGCCCACCAAACACCACGGAAGTCAGGATAAGAGGCATCCATCTATTTTTGAATATGATGCCTATCCCCTGCATCAAATACCCACGGAACAGATATTCTTCAAAACTGGTTTGCAAGGGTATAAAAATAATCGCAATTACCGCTAAGATCAAGAAGGGTACAGCTTCAAACTGAAGCACGTAATCATCAGGATTGCTGTAATAGTCTAGCACCGTCAATACAACAGTAAGCACAGCAATAAGTAAAAAACCAAACCAGAAGCGTCCCCAGTCAATTTTCTTTCTTGTGGTGGTAACGGTATGGAACGGTTGTCTGTGCAAATATTTCACCACAAAAAATAGTCCCAACAATCCAACGGCAAAGCCCAAAAGCATCAAAAACAAGGTAAGGTTAGAATCTAAGATGTTCATCAGATTTTCTTCGTCCTGCAGCTCTTCCAGTGAGCCTCCTTCAGAAATTACCTTAAAAAAAGCGATTCCTGCAAAGGGAAGTGTACCAATCTGGGTGGCTACAAATATTAAAATGACACCAACTACATAGCGCCACCAATCGTGTAAGTAATGAAATGCTTGTTTTATATACATAATTTTTGGGGAATAGGTTCCTTTAAAAGTAGGGTTTGAGATGTGCGTGAATTTACAAAACTTTGGCTAATACGGCCGTATCCCAATTTTGTTTTTTGTTGTAATGGAGGGTTCCTTCGACAACCTGCAGCGGACTCCCAATATTATTCGTAAAAAGAGCGCCTGTACCCAGCCCTTGGGGTAGGCTGTTATTTTTGGTAGCAGTGTATTGGGCAATGGCGTTAAGGCCAATGTTACTCTCTAATGCAGAGGTAATCCACCACCCTATTTTTTGTTTACCGGCCAAAGATATCCAATGATCACAATTTTTGAAACCTCCCACCAAGGTCGGTTTTAGAATAATGAATTGGGGCCGAATGGTTTGCAGCAGTTTTTCTCTTTCTTCGGAAGGGGTCACGCCAATAAGTTCTTCGTCTAAGGCTATGGGCAACGGTGACGCCTCACAGAGTGCTGCCATTTCT
>JAWWCH010000298.1:0-3372 GCA_033720575.1 Marinirhabdus sp. | reverse complement strand
CTGGAGAAGGAAGCTCATTTAAATTTTTTATACCCTAAAAAAAGAGCTATCGAGAGACCAAGTATATATTATATAGAAGACCGCGAAGAAGACATTGAGATGGTGGGTAGAATCATTCAAAGAGAACTTCCGGAAGTTGCATTTCATGCCATTGATGATCCTGAGCGCGCGTTAGCCCAAATTGAATCTGGCACTTTATTTTCAGATTCTCCCAAGATCATATTGATAGACATCAATATGCCAAAGGTAAACGGATTTGAAATATTGACAGCCCTGCATGCGAACGGGGCGTTTACAAGTACCCCTAAGGTTATTTTTAGCAGTAGTACGCAGCAACGAGACATTGAAGAGGCATATGCTTTTAAATGCAACAGCTATATTGAAAAACCACAATCATATCCCAAATTAAAAGAAACATTGACCAAAACCTTGGAGTATTGGTTAACATACAACCTAAATTAAATGATAGACAAGAACGTAAGAATATTAATAGTTGAAGACACCATGGCTGATGCAGCACTGCTCCAGCGGCAGCTTCAAAAAGTATTTCCCGACCCAGAAATACGGGTAAGCGATAGCTTGCTAAATACACGTTACACCGTAAAGACCTTTATCCCCGATCTGGTATTTACAGATTTCGATTTGGTCGGATTTACGGGTGAAGATGTCATTACGAACATTAGAGACCTATTTCCCACCATACCTATTTTTATTGTATCGGGCACCCTTACAAGAGAAGATGCAGAACTAAATTCGGTACTGAAGCATGCCAATGGCTTTTTCTTCAAACGAAATATGAATGAGCTGCACAAGCGTATTGAACCCGTGATCCTAGAGGCTATGAATGATCTTGAAGAAGAGCAACGACGTTTGAACAAACAACGGCAAGACCGGGAAAAACTTGAAAAAGTACACTCCATCATCAAAGAGGCTTCCAAGTACAATTTTACCGAAGAAGCCGACAAATTATCCGATTATTACAAAAAAATATTTAGTCAATTAAACAACACCATTGAAACAATCATCAAATAGTCCCAATATTTTTGATCGACTCAAAACCGAGACAAAGGAGGCGCACATTAATGTTGAAGAAGCCAGTGGTGCTGAGCGCATCCTAGACCATACTATAACACCCCAAGGGTATCAGGAATTTCTGGAAAGAAATTACCACGCCTACACAGAGGTTGAGCAGCGGGTAGCCCAGTTTGCGGAATCGCCAGCGGTTACCCATGCACAACAACACCCACCCATTAGCACTTGGATTGCCAAAGATTTGGAGCGGAAACTTCCTACTACACTTTCTGAGATTACGCTTGACAATCGCTTTGAATGTATAGGTGCCATCTATGTAATGGAAGGTTCATTGTTAGGCGGTGCATTATTGGCCAAGCATCTTGACAAATGCACGCATTTGGCGCATAATGGTGAACGTCATTTTCATGCTGCAAATGTCACTGAACGCAGCAAAAGATGGAAAGAATTCAAAACGCACGTAGGGAGACTGTCTCTATCTATTGCCAACGAAGATGATGTTGTGCTAGGCGCACAAAAAACGTTTCAAATATTTGAATGTCATTTTGAACTTTCACCCGTTCCAAAAATGGAAGAAACCGTGTAAGTAAATTCCACTGATCAACCTTCCTATTAATAAGAAAGTCATAACGGTTTAGCGGAAGTGCTTTTTGTACTTTTAAAGGTATTAACTTTTAGACTATGGAAGTAACACAATTTGCAATACGAATAGGCTGTGCTATCATTGCCGGACTACTCATCGGATTTGAACGCGAATACAAGAACAAAGAAGCAGGTTTAAAGACCAATGCCCTCGTCTCGCTAGGGGCGGCTGTGTTTGTCATCATGTCTTTAAAATTTTATGGTGAAGACTATGTGGATATCACTCGGGTTCTCAGTCAGGTGGTAATAGGTATCGGATTTATAGGTGGTGGCACCATTGTACAACATGGAAAAGACATCAAAGGGCTTACTACTGCCGCTACCATTTGGTGCAGTGCGGCTGTAGGGTGTCTAGCAGCCTTTGGAATGTATTGGGAATTTGCGATACTCACGGCCGTTGTGGTCGTATTCAACTTCGTCTTTGGAAAGATTGACAAGCGCATTGGAAAGAATGAGGAACACGAGGAATAGCCCTTGTTATTCAGACAGCTCTACCCATTTGGTGTTGTGTGGATCGCTGGCATCCAATAAATCTATGTGTAATTGTTTGGAAATGGTACCACCCATCTCCATGGCGGCATCCAATTTGTGACTCCCCGTGATGGTGATATGTTTATTGGTATTATACCAAAGATTGACCAAGTAAAGCCCTTCTTTTTTCTGAAAGACCGATATGTAATCGATACTCTTGAGGTTTCGCCATTTCCCCCAACGTATGAGTCCGATGTTATGAATCACTCTGAATTGGTTGTTTTCTAGGTCAAACAAATAATCATTGATCATTGAAAATTTCACACCCACTCCTATCAGTAGCACCACCAAATCTAAAGATCGTAAAGGCGATTCAATATTTTCGGGACCAAATTGGAATTCCGTAATGGAAGCATATACAATCACAATCGCTGCTAGAAAAGACAATCCAGCAACAAGTGTATGCCAGAGCGGTCTTCTCCCTTCGGTAAAATAGGCATCTATTTTTCTTTTTTCGTTTTGTATTTTTTCTTGGGTAGAACGGCCATCGGTTACGCACTGATGGTCTACACCATTGTGAAGTTCAATCTGCAACTGTTGTGCAATATGTATGGCAAAAGAAATAGCGGTAGCACTATTGGCAAAGGTATCTATGTGAAAATGCTTGTTCGAATCGTACCACAAATTCACCTGAAATTTTGCATCTGGATTTTCAAAGACAGACACATAATCTACGTTTTTGAACGGTTTCCATGTTCCAAAACCGATACTCCCTACTCTTTTTACAATTTTGTATCGCTTTCGTTTAAAATCGAAATGATAATCGCGCACCATTCCGAAAACCGTTCCCAATACAATAAAAATGAGTGCGGCGAAAGACCACCCTAACAGTATTCCAGTACGATCCTGTTCAACTGCCATTGCTGTTTCAACACCGTCCCAAAACATCAAGAGCGCAATACAAAAGCAGGCAAAGGGAAACAGCATTTCGTACCAAGGCTTTTTGCCTCTCACGATTACAATTTGGGCATCGAAGTTTTTCATACGCAAGTATACAAAACTTTGGCAATAAAAAATCCCAAACACGGTTACCGGTTTGGGATTATCTAAAGGTATAATTTGTTTCGTTTAATCAGCCAAGACGATCACACGGTTTTCACTGCATTCTACAGTACCTCCATTGATAGCCATGGTCCATTTTCCGTCTTTTTGTATGAATTTGTTTTG
>JAWWCH010000297.1:0-3374 GCA_033720575.1 Marinirhabdus sp. | reverse complement strand
TCTCCTCCATAAGTCCAGCCATCTGTTGCGCCACCTCGCCTGACACCCCCGTATCGATTTCATCGAAGATGAGCGTGGGTAGTTTCTTATATTTTGCCATCACGGCTTTAATAGACAACATAATTCTACTGAGTTCACCCCCTGAAACTACCTTATTCATAGACTCTAAGGCGGTTCCTTTGTTTGCTGTAAACAACCACGTTAACTGGTCTTTACCATTTTCTTTGAACGAAGCAGCTTCCTGTATTTCAAACTGGAAACGCGCATTGGGCAGCCCTAACTGATGTAGGTTTTTTTCGAGCATCTCCTTAAGCTCTGGAAACACTGCAGTACGCCGTTTGCGGATATCTGAAGCGATTTCCAAGACTGTTTTTTTGGCCGAATCCATCGATTTTTGAAGCATCTCAATGCGATCGTCCATCGTAGCATGTCCTTCAATTTTTGAATCAAGATCTGCTAATATTTCTTTTAATTCGTCTACCGTACTAACGTTGTGTTTCTGCTGAAGTTTGTACAGGGTCTGTAACCGTTCTTGAATCTGAAATAGCTCTGCTGGATCCACATCCAGTGCATCGGCGGCGTCTGAAACAGAAGCAGCCACATCTTCCAATTCGAGGATGGCACTATTGATCTGCTCCCAGAATGCAGCGTATTCTGAAGAGAATCCTTTCAGTTTGTGCAAATGCATTCGCGCTTCTTTTGCGGTCTCTAGCGCACCACTCTGTTCATCGCTTAGATACTGCAATGTAGCGGCCAATCCCTCTTGAATGGTTTCTGAATTATTCAACTTTTCGTAGGTTTCCTCAAGCTCTTGCTGATCGATTGCATCAATGTGCGCCTCTGTGAGTTCGTTGAACAAAAAGGTATGGTAGTCTAATTCTCTGGCAGCGGTATCGCGTTCTGAAGTGAGTGCGAACAACTCTGTCTCCAGCCGCTTATACGACTGTAGTTCCTTTTTATATTGTGCAAGAGCAGCGGCATTGTTTGCCACAGCATCTATTACCTCTAATTGATTTTTTTCAGCGAGCAGTGAACGGGTTTCGTGCTGACTGTGAATATCTACCAAACGCTCCCCTAGTTGCTGCAACTGATTTAGGTTTACCGGTGAATCATTGACAAAAGCTCTTGATTTCCCACTGGGCAAGATTTCCCTACGTAAAATGGTATGGTCATCGTAGTCAAAATCCAAGTCCTGAAACAATTCCTTTAGACCATAATCCCCTATCAAAAAATCACCTTCGATGACACATTTCTCATCGGCATTACGCACGTTGCTTAGATCGGCACGTTTGCCGAGTAGCAGAGATAGCGCTCCCAACAATATCGATTTACCTGCCCCGGTCTCACCGGTAATCGTGGTAAGTCCGTCGGTAAATTGAACCTTGATATCCTGTATCAAGGCATAATTTTTTATGGCCAGTGTGGTAAGCAAACAAACGAATTTTAAGTCCCACTAAGATAGCGGAAGTTTCTCTTTCTACAAGTTAAAAGGACAGGAAGTGTCTAAAAACGAATTTCAGACCACGTGCTTCGCCGCGTAGGTGCCATCCGGTTCAGGTTTTCAACCAAGGTGACAATATCTACCCTTGGACCACCGCTGAAGACCGCAGCAATTTCGTCGCTTTTCGCGTCGAAAAATGTACGTAATATATATGAGTTTGGCCTACGATCGTTGATGCTTTTCAATTTTTCAATGGCTTCTGAAACCTTCGATTTTCCTAATTTAGGATTGGCTGCCATGGCGTCCATTCCTTCGATATGATAGATATACATGGCTTCGTGAAACTCACGGTACACATTGCTAAGAAGTGCGTCATTATACCGAAAACGAGACTGCGTTCCGTCGGTAGCTCTCCAGCCCGTGAAACTACTCGATGCTGCCGTATTTACAATTTGTTTTGCCACTTCGAAATATTCAAGACCACCTTCCAACGCAAAACTATCAGCATCTAAACCAATCACCGTATAAATATGAAAGGCCAAAACCGACATAAGGTTCGAGTCGAAGGAGTTGATATTGAAGGTAAGTGGTTGAAATTCTACATACTGAAAACTGAACTGTTTGTCGTTGTAATTGTAAATCGGGGTATCGTAGGTAGAGTTATATACCGGTCGCGATGCCTGAACCTGCAGCGTTCCTCCGAATGAGTCTCCTTCGTACGAATTCAGTATCAACGTAAAATTACAGTCGATACGCTCTTGGTTCAAATATTTCTTGTTGGTCCATTGGGTGTTGTTGATGAAATCTGTGAGCTGCGAACTCAGGGTTCTAAAAACCTGCATGTTGGGCTGCCCAGTTTGTTCGGCATCTATGGTTACGGTAGCATTGAGTTCTTGGGCGTTCAATGTTACTGCTGAAAGTAATACGGTAAGAATGAGTACTAATTTACGCATGAAGTTTTGCTATAATGTATTGTAAAATGTCTTTGGCGACTTCTGTTTTTGGTTTAACTGAAAAAGGGACCACTTTATTGTCTTTATCAATGAAAGTAACTTTGTTGGAATCTCCCTTAAAACCTGCACCTTCATCTCTGAGCGAATTTAATACAATTAAATCTAAATTCTTTTTCTCACGTTTTATTTTTGCATTTTCCAGCTCGTTTTGCGTCTCTAGAGCGAAACCTACTAGAAATTGTGAAGTCTTTATGTTGCCCAGAGAGGCCAGAATGTCTTCCGTTTTCTCCAGTTGAATTGTAAGTGAACCCTCCTTTTTCTTGATTTTTTCGGTTGCGACCTTGGCCGGCCTGTAATCGGCAACGGCTGCGCTCAAAATCGCAATATCGCAGTCGCCAAAATGTTTATGGACAGCTTCGTACATTTCTTTAGCAGTGGTCACCGCTATTTTCTGAACACTTTTGTTCTGCAAGGCTACATGTGAAGGTCCCGACACCAAGAACACCGTGGCACCCAAATTTGCGGCTTCATCGGCAATGGCATAGCCCATCTTACCACTGCTATGATTTCCAATAAATCGAACCGGGTCTATCGCTTCATAGGTCGGACCTGCAGTGATCAGTACCGTTTTACCGCGCAGCGGCATAGATGCTAACAGATGCTGTCCTAGAAAAGTAACGATCGCTTCCGGCTCAGCCATTCTGCCCTGCCCCACCAATCCGCTGGCCAGTTCGCCATGGGTAGCAGGAATTTGAATGTTCCCGAACGAATTCAAGGTTTTAAAAGTAGCCTTGGTTGCCGGATGCTTATACATGTCTAGGTCCATTGCCGGGGCATAATACACCGGACATTTTGCGGAAAGATACACGGCCAGCAACAGATTGTCGCAAGTTCCGTGCGCCATTTTTGACAGTGTATTTGCGGTAGCAGGGGCTATCACAAACAAATCTGCCCAAAGGGCTAACGTTACGTGGTTATTC
>JAWWCH010000296.1:0-3385 GCA_033720575.1 Marinirhabdus sp. | reverse complement strand
CAATCGTTTTTGTTTTAGTGATTCAAGGGGCGTTTAGAATATTGAAACTTAGTAAATAAACCGAATCAAAGTCTATCTGCACTATTGTTAGTGCGCCATGTTTAAATTTTTTAGATACCCTACTATGAAATCGAATAAAAACGTAGGTTTGAAAAACACCAGTGCAGAATTTGAGATACGAAGTTACCACCTAAGATGAAATCTTTATGAAATTACCTCTAAATTGTGAAGTCAATTATTTTGCCGACTTTCTAACACAGGAAGAATCACGCGCCCTGTATGCCGTCTTAATGGAAAAATATAAAATAGACCAAGCTCGGATTATTATAAACGCTGGCGGTAAAATGATAAAGACAGATAGCTTTAAAATTTTGTTCGCAAGCAAGAGACTCATTGAAAGAAATACCCATCCAGAAGAAATTCATGGAAAATCGTATGTATGGAACGGTTTAATGAATGAATTAAAAGAAAGGATTCAGGACTTTTTACATATGGAGTTTGAACTTGCCATGTGTCTTTATTATCCAGATGGAAATTATTTTGCCCCTTACCATAGTGATCAAGAAACATCCGGAGTGCATACCGTTCTACCTTCCATTAGTTTGGGTGAAGTTCGAGCGTTTAGTTTTTGTGACAAGAATAGCAATGAAACATTTGACCTAGATTTAGCTAATGGGAGTTTATTGGTTATGGGAACACATTGTCAGTCAAGATACACCCATAGTTTACTGCAAAATTCAAACTATAAAAAGGGAAGAATAAACATCACCTTTAGAGAAGCGAGCTTTCAATAGCACCCATAACGCAAATGAAAAATAAAAAAACCATTGTTTTACAGGGGTTTTCAATACCAAGAAAAGTGTTTAGATAAATAGAGAGAAATAGCAAACCCATATTTTAAGGTATTTATGTTCTTAAAGTTATAAATCATATTGATGCTGAATTGAATGGTATTGAAAAACAAACTCAATTCCTTCTTTGAAAATTAAATTATTGGGACTTATAAATTGATAATATATTACGAACCATGAATCGAGAAATTGAAGAATACAATAACAAGCAAGAGTTCGAAGACCAAGAGATCTGTAATGTTCTCAAACAGATCATAGATACAGAACTATCGGGTGCCGAAAGCAAAATTTGGCACGCACACCCGGTTTGGTTTCTCGATGGAAACCCAATTGTGGGTTACAGCAAACAAAAGAAAGGCTGGAGACTGATGTTTTGGAGCGGAGCCGATTTTGACGAAGCAGAACTGAATGTTCGAGGCGCAAAATTCAAGGACGCGTCCATTTTTTATACTTCGGTTGAAGAAGTCGATGCAGCCAAAGTGAAAAAATGGCTCAAAAAGTCTAAAGCGATTCAATGGGATTATAAAAACATCGTGAAACGAAAAGGCAAACTCGAACGGTTAAAATGACCGGTTTAGACTAGGCACTTCTTTGTTTTTGAACTTCAGTTACTCCATGATCTTATCTTTAGGCTTGTACATGACGATAATCTGAATGATAATGGCCAAAAATACCAAAATATAGATTTCAATTTGAGTGAACAACTCTACCGTATCAACCGCACGTTTACTGATTGACATCTGCCTACTGCCCTCGTTCAGCTGGATTTTAGACAGATCGTTCAGGTTGTTCTTTAAGTTCTTGATGCTTTTTTCAATGGGTGCTATATCCGTAGCATCAGAACTCAAAAACTGATGTTCGGCAGCTTTCAAAGATTGGACATTGCTTTTCAAATCCTCAAAAACCCCTGCCTCTTCAGAGGTCAATTTTGTTTGCTCAAATCTGAAAATAAAAGATTTTAAATCATCGTTGACTTTTGCGTTCCGAACGTTGAAAAAAGTGGAATCTGACACGGCTAGCGCTATTTCCTTTTCCTGGACCGACTTGAGCATTTCAAAAATTAGATCATTCGCAATCAATCGATCTTCGTAAATCGTGACCACAGAATCTCGAACGCGAACAAAATTGGCTCTATCGATTAAATTTGTGGCTATGATGAGCACAAAAATCATCAGAATTCCGAGTATCCATTTTAGTTTGTTGTAGAGCGTCATAGGTACCTAAATATTGAGGATTATTTCTACGGATAAAGATACGAAAACGTTGCATAACAGGCTGTATCGCTCGGCTATGCCGAAATCTTCATCAGATCTCTTTGCAAAGTGCTATCTTTCGATCTCGCCGGTATAGAAAGTGGCAGATTAAAACCGGGATTGGATGAAGATTCAAAGTAATGTTTCATTTTTTTGATGACGACATACTTACTTTGGAAATGAGAAAAGACTCGTTCATGAAATTGTAGCCTACGTAGGTGTAATCGCAGAGCAATGGAACTTTTTACGATGTTAATGAATAAAATGGAAGACGTAAAGAAGCATTTAAAAAAATGTGAAATACATAAATAACGCAATTACAACAACTCTCAAAATCTATTCAAGCGGGCGGATAGAGCGATTGAAATTACGTAAACTCCAAGCAAATCTGCCTTTGTTAAGCACCACATCATTTCTAAACCAAAACGACCGCTAGATAACAAATATGAATGCCAAAACCCCTTTTAAAAAAGTATGCTTACTTGGTTTTTTTAAAGCATTTCGCTATAGAAAATCGGCTGATAAAAATTTATATACAATTAACATATAGCAAGTTAAACGAATTCGTTTATTCAATAAATTCGTCGAAATTTAACTCGATGATGAATGAAAAAAATTCTTAAACTCTTCGACAAAAAGAACGTAAATTATATAGCTATTATAATTAGCATTCTTACTTTGGTAGCCTTCATCTACCAGACCTCTGTCATCAGTCAGCAACAACACATGTCGGTCTATCCACATCTTATGTTACAAAACCAAAACGGTGGGAGCTTAAATTATAGCTACACGCTCACCAATAAAGGTGTTGGTCCGGCCATTATCGAAAGTTTTAGGGTTACTTCCGCTGATGGAAAAATGTATGATGACCTAGGTCTCTTTTTACTGAATAAGCTCCCGGAAAAATATCATGAGGATATTCTGATTTCAAATGTGAGCGACGGACAGCTCATTTCATCTGGTGAAGAAATCGAACTGTTTGCATTTAACCATAACCGTGGATTCGAGCGCCGACAAGATACTTCTATAACGAAAACCAAAGTAGAGCCCTTAGTGTTATCCGATCAAATCTATACCATATTGAATGACCAAGATCTAAAAATTGAAATACTATACAAATCGGTTTATAACGATCGGTGGCACATTAGCAATACCGATAAAACCCCTTCTAAGGTATTGCGATTAAAATTGTAACCTTTGCCGTGATATAAGCCAGCGTGTTTCCTGCCCCCATTTCATATAGCTTCTGGACGCTCCTTTATTTCTTGAGATTATTACCCT